>QIHJ01000054.1 GCA_003229065.1 Candidatus Dadabacteria bacterium | reverse complement strand
GATATGTGCGCAGGCTGCCATGGAGCTCCCGGCAAAGACCCTGCCGAAGGGTTTAACCCGAGTCCTCCTTTACTAGCAGAGGAGGTTGAAGAGATGAGCTCTGCAGAGCTCTTTTGGGTCACAAAGAACGGAATAAAAATGACCGCAATGCCTGGTTTCGGACTATTTCACAGTGACGAAGAAATATGGTCGATAGTCGCGTTTTTAAAACAATTGCCAGACCTTACGCCTGAGACGTATAAAGAATTTGAAGAGAAGCATCAGCCCACATTGGAAGATTTTACTGAAGGGGAGAATGATGGGCATTATCATTAAAAATATTTTATGAGTGCTCATTTGAGTGTGTCTATATGTTATTTGTTCGATTATGAACGGGTATATTCTAACGAGTTAAAACATAAGTGTAAATCAGGCGATTTCGATCCTGTCCCGCCCTTGTCTTTTGGCCCTGTAAAGAGCCTTGTCCGCAGATTCGAGAAGCGTCTCGGCAGAGTTTCCGTGCTCTGAAAAAACTACAACACCCATCGACACATTGACGGAATTTATTAAACTCCCGCGATGCCATACGCGGAGCTGCTTTATCTCCTCACGTATCTGCTCAGCCCTCATCCGGGTGTTTTCGAGCGAAGATTCGGGCATTATGAGCACGAATTCTTCCCCCCCGTAGCGGCACGCAATGTCTTCACGTCTTACATGCTCCTTAAAAAATGAGCCCAGACTCCTGAGAAGCGCATCGCCCGCGGCATGCCCGTAAGAATCGTTAAAGCGCTTGAAGTGGTCTATATCAGCCATTATAAGCCCGAGCAGGTTCTTCTTACGAGTAACCCTGCTGAGCTCGCGTTTTAATGTCTCCTCCATATAGCGTCTGTTAAAAAGGCCGGTAAGAGAGTCATATACAGCCTGAGCTCCCAGGTGCTCACGGTGCTTGAGGTTTGCAAGAGCAAGCCCCGAATGTTTGGCTATGGTTGAGAGTATGTACTGCTTATCAGAGCTTCCTAACCTTTCGTAATCGAAGTCGTAAGAAGGTTCCTCCGAGTCTTGAATATATATGAGCCCAAGGACTTTACTCCCAGCTGAAAGAGGGGCGCATAGATAGTTAAAGGGGTTCCCTGCTACTATATGCTGGCAATGGAGCTCTTTACTTGAGCTTGTACCGGTGTGTATCCTGCCCAGTCTCAGTCCCCAGCACATCTCGGGTGTAAACGAATGCTCACTCCTTACATTATGCCCCCAGGTCACGACGTCCTGGATCAGATTGAGAGCATCATTTAATACATATAGAGCGCCTGTAGTGTTGGGAAATAGTATTTGGACATAGTTTTTTATTATCGTATAGATGTCTTGGTCACTATTTGCAGCCTGAAGAAGCTCGTCCATTTCACAAAGTAAAATGAGCTGCTTACTTTGAGCTTCTAATTTGTAGACCCAATCTGATATTTCTTTTTCGCCCAGGGATGTTATTTGAATTCCCTTATTTTCAGAGTCCTTTTTGGTAACAGTCCTTACAGTATCCGTTGTCATATCCTGAGAGGCTGAGAGTAAGACCTTATTATAGTTATGATCTTGAGTATCTTGAGATTTACTTATGTCATCGAGCTTCTTAAAGTCGAGCACAGGCCCTGTGTGATCTGCCCGGTCTTTCCTTTGCTCAAGCTGCACCATCACTTGCTTGGCTATTGTTTTAAGTAGTGAAAGCTGCTCAAAGCTCAGGTCTTTGGGTTTATACCCCAAGACTGTTAGGCTTCCGATTTTGCTTTCAGATAAGTCCGTCAACGGAACGCCTGCGCAAAAACCGATATCTTTAATAGAGCGGATTAACGGATTCATACCGAGTATATCGTCACTTGTGGGATTAAAAACCGCGAGAAACTCCTCTGGATCGCGTATTAACCTTGCACCGAACGAGCTTTGTAGTGGGATTTCCCTTTTGTCTATATCTATGCCGACCGCAGACTTTATCCATTCTCTCTCTTTATCTATGAATGTTATCAGTGCGATCGGAGTCTTACAAACAAAGGCCGCCAGGCGCGCGAGCTCATCAAACGCCTCCTCGGGCTCCGTATCGAGAATTCTGAAGTTGAGTAGAGCTCTCTCTCTCTCAATTTCCTTTCCTTTAATGTCCATATCTCTATTCTGCATAACGGTAAACGCTTAAAAAGAAGATTTCTCCAGTCCCGACTTACTAGGGTTGTATTATATCATAACCTGAAAGACATTAGTCTAATAATTTAATCCCTCTTTAATCCCAACATAATAGATATGAAAGAGACGCATTATTAGCTATAATATCTACAGTATAACTAAGCTTTATCATATCTCTCATGAAATTTTTCCGAACCGCAAATCATATAGTCGTATTCGTAATTATTGTAGTCTTTATCGGTCTACTTGCCTACTCCATATTCGGCAATAGGGAAACACCCAAGTCATCTCCTCTGATAGGTAAGAAAGCGCCTGATTTTACACTCAATCTGTTTGACGGCACCGACCTCACACTATCGGAATTAAGAGGGAATACCGTGCTCGTTAATTTCTGGGCCTCATGGTGCATGCCCTGCCGCCAGGAAGCCCGGGCTTTAGAGAATTCATGGCAGAGGTATAAAGACGATGATGTAATCTTTATAGGAGTAAATGTTTGGGACGACAGCTCAAACGCCCGGAGTTATATGAACAAATTCGGAGGAGCCTACCCCCATGGTATTGACCCGGAAGAAGAAATCCAGGTGGATTACGGAGTCGGGGGCGTGCCTGAAACATATTTTATCGATTCCTCGGGATATGTAAGGAATAAATTCACGGGCACCCTTACAGAGCAAATAATAGATTATTTCGTCACAAAAACTATTGAAGAGAAAGATATCAATATTGAGGATGAAAATACAAAATAATATGAGATGCATAAGCCTTCTTATTCTTACCTTAGTGATTTTTGGAAGCCTAATATCTACAGAGCCGTCACAGTCACAGGAGAAGACGTTAGACGATCAGGCAAACGAAATCTCACACTCTCTACTGTGCCCGGTTTGCCAAGGTCAGAGTGTGGCCGAGAGTAATTCGAACCTAGCAAACGATATGAGGCAGGTGATCAGGAAAAAACTCCAGGAGGGGCAGAGCAGGGATGAAATTGTAGCATATTTCATAGAAACCTACGGAGAGACTATCCTCGGAGCGCCACCGGCCAAAGGGGTGAACTGGGTTCTCTGGATTCTGCCGGGACTTGCAATCGTGCTCGGACTTTTCGGGATTGTAATATTTCTTTACCAGGCGGGGTCTAAGAAAGAAGAGAAATTAGAAATTGCTGAAAAGACTAAGAGTAAAAGTGACGGCATATATCTGGATAAGATTGACGAGGAGCTTAAGAGAGAGGAAACTTGAACTTCCTCCATAAAATCTAAGAAGAAAAGAACTTTGATGCCAATTTCACAACTTCAGTTCTGTTCTGAGGGATATCATACCACTTTATTTCTTTGTCGTTTCTTAGCCATGTCATCTGGCGTTTTGCGAACCTCTTAGTGTCCCGTTTTATAAGCTCAATCGTTTGCTCAAGCGAAATTTCGTTATCCAAATATTGATTTATTTGCTTATAACCGATTGACTGCATGGGTTTTATATCACTTGCATAGCCCATATCCCTTATTCTCCGTACTTCCTCTACAAGCCCTCGCTCAAGCATATCGTCAACACGCTCATCAATTTTATCTTTGAGCGCCTCACGCTGAATGGTGATACCTATTTTCATGTAATTATAGCTGCTCTCGCTGAAACCATGACGCATGTGGAGATTTGATATTTTCTGTCCTGTTAAGTAATGGACTTCAAGCGCCCGCTCAATTCTGACATAATCATTTGTATGTATTTTACTTGCGGCCTCGGGATCAATGGATTTAAGCCTTTCGTAAAGACGCTCTGTTCCCAAAGCTAAGTTCTCTTTTTTAATATCGGCCCGTATATCGGTATCAGAGGGTATACCGTCTATAAGCCCGGAGAGAAGGATTTTTACATAGAGGTAGGTACCACCGGCTACGATTATGTTTACACCCTGTCCGTGAAGATCCCGGATTACAGCGCTCGCACGCTCCCTGAACATACCCGCATTAAACTCCTCGGCAGGATCTATAACATCTATAATATGATGTCTAATGCGCTCTTGATCCGGGGATGTGGGTTTAGCAGTGCCTATATCAAAATGTCTGTAGACTTGAAGGGAGTCGGCACTTAAAATTTGTGCATTAAGCTCATGTGCTATATCCATCCCGAGCGCGCTCTTTCCCGATGCAGTGGGGCCGAGTATAACAAGTAATTTGGGCTTTTTGCCTTTCACAATAAGGCACTGATGCCCCTGAGTGATCCCTCACCCAAGGGCTAAATATATTAAATCAACTATATTAAGTTTCGGTATTGTCTCTGTAGTTTTCAATATTTTCGTCTAGCGCCTGCTTTCTGCTGAGCCTTACCTTCCCGTCACGCTCTTTACCGATGCATTTAACAAGCACCTCGTCTTTTTCATTCAGAATATCGGTAACCTTTTCCACCCTGTTAGGAGCAAGCTCTGAGATATGCACGAGGCCGTCTTTACCGCCGCCGAGTCCGCTTCCGAGCTCGACTATTGCGCCAAAATCCAGGACTTTCTTTACGCGGCCTAAATATACCTTTCCGACCTCGAGCTCTGAAACAATGTCCTCAACAATAGCTTGGGCTTTAGCGCATGCCTCAGAATCAGGTGATGCTATGTTCACCGTGCCCGAATCGTCTATATCAATCTGGACGCCGGTTAGCTCCACAATCTTCTTAATAGTCTTACCGCCCGATCCGATAACGTCTTTTATCTTATTCTGATCTATCTGCAAAGAGATAATTCTAGGAGCGTATTTGGATATATCGTCTCTCGGTACAGACATAATTTCATTCATTTTCTCAAGCACATGCAGCCTTGCGCCGTGTGCCTGATCTAGCGCTTTTGTAAGTATCTCCTTGGTAACCCCGGTGACCTTGATATCCATTTGTAGAGCAGTAATACCCTCTTTGGTACCCGCTACTTTAAAATCCATATCTCCCAAATGGTCTTCGTCTCCAAGGATATCCGTCAGGATAACAAAATCCTCACCCTCTTTAATGAGCCCCATAGCAATGCCGCCCACAGGCGCGGATATCGGCACTCCGGCGTCAAGAAGTGAAAGAGTACCACCGCATATAGAAGCCATTGAGGATGAGCCGTTTGATTCCAAGACTTCAGAGACTATACGTATTGTGTAAGGGAACTCTTCCCTATCAGGTAAAACAACCCTGATTGCCCTTTCTGCAAGAGCTCCGTGGCCTATCTCCCTTCTTCCCGGCCCGAGTCTGAAACTGGTTTCACCTACAGAATATGGCGGGAAGTTATAGTGAAGCATAAATGTCTTTGTAATATCTCCCTCAAGTGAGTCAATCCTCTGCTGATCATACTTGGTCCCAAGAGTTGTGGTTACAGCAGCCTGAGTCTCACCTCTGGTGAAAACGGCCGAGCCGTGCACCCTAGGGAGAAACCCAACCTCACCGCTTATATCTCTTATGTCCGTGTAGCCTCTTTCATCAAGCCTTCTTTTGTCATTGACTATCATTGCCCTGACCGAATTCTTAAGAAGCTCCTCAAATTGTTTTGAAATATCCACTTCTTCTTGATCAGGATACTCTGAGCTCATATACTCCTGAGTTTCCGTGTAAACATTCTTGATGCGTTCTTTTCTTTCGGTTTTAGAAGCGATGACTATCGATTCCTTGAGCTTGTCTTTTGCATATGAGACAACCTTGGCATTAAATTCCTCATCGACTTCGGGAGGGGTTAACACTCTTTTTTCTATGGTTAAGCCTGACATCAGGTCTTCCTGTACTTTAATGAATTCCTGAATGCTCGAGTGCGCGAACATCAGAGCGTCCACGATATCATTTTCAAGCACTTCCTGTGCCCCGCCTTCAACCATTACTATTGCTTCTTTAGTCCCTGCAACCACTATATTCATATCACTCTCTTCGAGCTCCGCTTTGGTAGGATTGCATATGAAATCCCCCGTGATTCTGGCCACTCTTACGGCAGCCAAAGGACCTTCGAAAGGAACGTCCGAGAGCATGAGAGCTGCTGAAGCCGCTGTTACTGAAAGGACATCGGGGTCGTGGTCCGGGTCGGCAGAGAATACCGTTATTATAATCTGCGTCTGGTAAGTAAAGTCTTTTGTAATAAGCGGCCTGATGGGTCTGTCAATAAGCCTTGAGGTTAAAACCTCTTTTTCATTCGGGCGGCCTTCCCTCTTGAAAAAACCGCCGGGGATCTTACCCGCAGCAGCCGATTTTTCCTGGTAATTTACAGTAAGAGGCAAAAAGTTCTCTCCTTCCGCTTTTTCAGCAGCAGCAACTACAGTCGCCAATACCACAGTGTCTTCGTAACGGGCTAATACCGCTCCATTGGCTTGTTTAGCTAGTGTTCCGGTTTCAAGCCCAAAATTTTTATTGTAAATTTGAGCTTCAACCTTTTTAGGTTGATTAATCAATACAATTCCTCCTTAAACCCTACTTTCTAAGTCCGAGTTTTTGAATTAGATCCGGATATGTCTCCGGTTTGTTTCTTTTAATGTAATTTAGGAGTCTCCTGCGCTTAGCAACCATAGATACCAGACCCCTTCTTGAGTGAACGTCTTTGGGGGCCTGCTCCATATGCTGGGAGAGATCCTTTATACGGCGGGACAATACCGCCACCTGAACCTCTGAAGACCCTACGTCCTTATCATGATTTGCGTATTCGCTCATAAGCTCAGATTTTTCTTCTTTATCAAGTACCATTCTAAAACCTCCTTCGATTTCTGAAAAAAGTTATATTTATCTTATTTCCCTCAGTTAAATACCCTTAAAAGCTTAAGTAATACCATATCTCCATCAAGAGAATTCATCTCTGTAGAATCTGCCTGCGCCTCAGTTATAGATACCAAATCCTGACCGGCATATATCTTAACACGGTCTCCCGTCTTAAAATAAGGCACACGATCCGTATCCAGATGAGATACTCTCAACTGCTTTCCGTCCCTTATCTCCTTGGCCAACGTATCCGTAATATTCAAACGAGGCAAGTGCGGTAGCGCTTCATTTAAATCCCTAAAGCGCCCTGAGCCGGTTTCAAGCTCTTCGAACGTGACTGCGTCATCTATTGTAAAACCCTCGCTCTTTGTCCTTCTGAGCTCTTTTAAATGACCGCCGCACCCAAGCTCTTCCGCTATGTCGGAAGCAAGCACTCTAATATAAGTGCCGCGGGAACATTCTACCACAAATCTCAAATAAGGAGGACTGAATTCTAAAAGCTCAATCTCCTTCACATGTACAGTCCTCGGTTCTCTCTCGACTTCTATACCTTTGCGCGCGTACTCATATAGCCTGACACCGTCCTTCTTAATGGCGGAGTACATAGGAGGAACCTGGTTTATTTTACCCTTATATTTAGAAAATACATCAATAACCGTATTTTCTCTTAAATCCGGAACGTCTAATTGCCTGATCACCTTTCCGGTCGCATCAAGTGTATCTGTAGAAATACCGAGCTCCAAAACGCTGTCGTATTTCTTAAATCCACCGTACATAAAGGGGATAATCTTAGTCGCCTGGTTTACGCAGATAGGCAGCACTCCGGTAGCAAACGGATCCAGTGTTCCGGTGTGCCCCGATTTACTGATTTTCAAGATTCTGTTCACAGTACTTACAGCCTGCTGCGAAGTAATACCCTTTGGTTTATCTAAAACGATGACCCCGTTCATCTGAGCGCCTCGTTTATAGAATCATATATTTTTTGCATGGCTTCGCTAAGCTCGCCGGATACATTGCATCCGGCAGCTTTTTTATGGCCGCCGCCTCCGAAATTCTCTGCGATCATGGAGACATCCACATCTCCTTTGGATCTCAGACTCACTTTCCACGCAGGGCTTGAGTTATTTTTTTCCTGTCTAAATAAAAGAGCAACCTCTACACCCTTAATACTGCGGGGTATGTTGACCATACCTTCGATATCTTCTCTGTCTGTACCAGTTATCTCAAACATTGTACGCTCAACGTACAGTGAAGCGATACGGTTATCACTTACCACCTGAAGAGTGGGGAGCACAAGTCCCAAGAGTTTTAGTTTTTTAAGAGGCTCGCTTTCATATAGGGCTTGGGATATCTTCTCGGGCTCTGCGCCGGCCTGAACCAATACGGCCGCAATGCTGAAGGTCTCTGAATTAGTATTGGAATATCTGAAAGAGCCGGTGTCACCCACAATTGTGGTGTAAAGATTCTCTGCAATAGAGGAATCTATCTCCACCCCAACATCCTTCAGAATAGAATAGATAAGTACGCCCGTTGAAGAAGCGTCCGGATCAAGCAGGCTCAGATTCCCTTCGGAGCTCATGGTCTGGTGATGGTCTATAATTATAACTTTAGAGCATGTACCTCTAGACAGAAATTCCTGAAACTCCTTACCTGCTCTATCCGTAGTAGGACAATCGACGACAAAACACAAGTCAAAAGTACCCTTGATATCATCTATTGAGCTCTGTATTAACTCTGAATTCGGCAGGAATTCGAGCACTTCGGGCACACCATTTTTATTGTATAACGTAATAGTTTTACCTAATTTATTTAAGCCGAGCCCGAGTGCGAGCATTGACCCGAGAGCATCGCTATCCGGATTCTCATGAGAGGTGATGAGCACTCTCTCTGCCCCTCTGATCTCCTGGGTTATCTCACTTATTTCATTTCTCACTACTTATACCTCTTAACAGCTCATCGACTTTGTATCCCTCTTCTAAGGCGTTGTCGAAGCTGAACTTCAGCTCCGGTATCCGTCTCATCTTGAGTCTTTTAGCAAGTCTTCCCTTAATAAAACCTTTTGCGCTCTGAAGCCCCTTAAGAGCTTCGTTTTTATCACCGGCATTTTCCATGACTGTAAAAAAAATCTCCGCAATGCTGAGATTATCCACAACTTTGATCCCCGTGATAAAAACCGAGCTTAAACGCGGGTCTTTGATCTCTCCTCTTACAATCATCTGAGACACTTCTTTAACTATCGTATCCGCAACTCTATCTGAGCGCTTGAAGCTTGTCGTCAATTAGAACTCCTAAAAATGAATAATTTCAAATTCCCTCTCACCCAGCCTTACAAGACCCGTGGAGTCTATAAACCCGGTTACCTGGTCGAGGACAGAATTCACATAAGCGGTTTCGTTGCTCACAAAAGATATGCCTATTGTTGCCTTTTGCCATAGATCGAGTGAATCTACCTCAGATATTGAAACGTTATTGTATCTTGATTTGACTCTCTGGATTAAACCTTTGAGGATTTGTCTCTTGTCTTTTAGGGATCTGGTTCCCGTTAAATATAGATCAATTCGAAGTATTCCTATCACCATATAATAACTTAAAGCTCTTGTTTGAATTCCTCGTACACATAAAATTCAAAGGTATCTCCTACCTTTATGTCATTAAACTTCTCAATTCCAATACCGCACTCATAGCCTGTGTTAACTTCTTTCACGTCATCTTTAAACCTTCTGAGCGAGTCAAGCTTCCCCTCGTATACAACCACACCGTCCCTGATCACCCGAACGTTGCTGTCTCGTGCTACATTCCCGTCATTTACAATACAGCCTGCAATGGTTCCGATCCTGGAGATATGAAATGTCTCTCTTACTTCCGCATGTCCTGTAATCTTCTCTTTAATTATGGGATCTAGCAGACCTTCCATAGCGCTTCTGACCCTATCTATCAGGTTATAAATGATAGTGTGAAGCTCAAGCGATACTCCTTCTCTCTCTGAAGCCTTAAGAGCTTTTGAGTCGGGCCTCACATTAAATCCCACGATTATGGCTTGAGACGCGCTTGCGAGAATCACATCGGTCTCGTTCACGCCGCCCACTCCCGAATGCACCACTTTCACCTGGCATTTCTCGGTACTCAATTTGTCTATTGATTCCCGTACGGCCTCAACCGAGCCCTGCGTGTCGGCTTTTATTACTAAGGCAAGCTCTTTTATCTCTTCTTCCTCAAGCGTTTCGAACAGATTCTCCAGCGAAATCGTAGGCTTTATTGCCTTGGCTGCCGCAGTTTCTCTGCGCTTCCTTTCTCTGTGGCCGACAACTTCCTTAGCCGCCTTCTCATCCTTAACGACGTAAAACCGCTCGCCCGCTTCAGGCACTCCCGAGAGCCCCATTATTTCAGCAGGGTTGGAAGGTCCTGCTTCTTTAATCCGGTTTCCCTTATCATCATGAAGCGCCCTCACTTTACCGTATGTGGTGCCTGCTACCACAAGGTCCCCTACTTTGAGAGTGCCCTCGCTCACGATTACCGTTGCGACAGGCCCCCTGCCTTTATCAAGCACCGCTTCAATTACAAATCCGTTAGCTCTCTTCTCTCTGTCGCTCTTAAGCTCAAGCAAGTCAGCCTGAAGTAAAATGAGCTCTAGTAGTTCCTTTATTCCCTTTGATTGTTTAGCCGAGACCTCGGCAAAAAGCGTGTCTCCGCCCCACTCCTCAGAGAGAAGGCCTAATTCAGAGAGCTGGCGCTTTATCTTTTCAGTATCTGCGTTGTCTTTATCGATTTTATTAACTGCTACTATTATAGGCACTT
>QIHJ01000348.1 GCA_003229065.1 Candidatus Dadabacteria bacterium | reverse complement strand
CCTAATTACACCTGAGCTTTCCATTATCGTTCCAAAGGCCGTTTTTGCACTCTTTAAACCTTATGCTCGAATGCTTCCACTTACCGTTGTTATTCTTGCAGTCGGCCTCAAGCGTATTGCCCTCTTTGTATATGTTCTTGCAGCTATCCTTGTAACTGCCGGGGGGAATCTTACCGCTACTGGATTTGCCGCAAACAAGCACTCCGTTATCGTTTGATATATCCCTGTCGCATTTTTTATAATTGATACTGGTTTGCTTCCATTTACCGTTTCTGTTCTCACATTTAGAGTAGAGCCTCTTACCCTCGGTATAGGAGTTTTTGCACGAGTTCTTGTAGCTCCCTTTGGGCAGTTTTGATCCATTTTTCTTACTACAGCTAAGCACTCCGTTATCGTTCCATATATCCCTGTCGCAATTCTTGTATTTGAGACTCGTCTGCTTCCATTTACCGTTCCTGTTCTCGCAGCTCGCTTGTAGCTGTTTCCCCTTCACCTTGATATCTCTGCAGCTATTTGTGTAACTTCCGGCAGGGGGCTTCGGCGCAGGCTTCTGCTTACACTTGAGCGCCCCGTTATCGTTCCTTATATCCCCCTCGCAGAAAGCTACATTGACCTTCGTATTTAACCATTGACCTTTCTCATTCTCACAGCTGGCTGTTAGCATGTCCCCTATCACGTGAAAATTCCTGCACGTTTTCTTGTAGCTGCCGTCCGGTATTTTTGACTGGGCCATAACGGACAGACTTGAAAGTGCAGATAATGCAAGCACGATTGAGAAAACCCGAATAATTTTAAGTGTATTCAATTTTATATTCATACTATTCCTCCACAATTTATATATTAGAAGACTAAATCAACCGCACTCATTTTGTCAAACGGTATTGTGAAATATTACTCTGAATAATAATTCCGTAATTATGAAGATGCCCGGTGGGAGCCCATGGCGGTCGCAATCATTTTCGGCCTCCTGTTTGCGACAATGCTTACTCTCGGAGTGGTACCGATACTTTATTCACTTTTCTTCAAGGTAAGTTTCGGGGACTTTAAGTGCTAGAATTTGACTAAAGCGGGAACTTTGCATATTGTCATATGGTGAGGCGGGGTTCCAATTAACACTGAGTGCTAAATCTGTTTATAGACTAACGAGGATCAGAACTTATGAATAAATCTTTATTTACCGCTGCCTACTATTTAGTGTTAGCCGTTTTATTTATATTTCAGGCAGGATGTGGAGATGGAGAAGACCTTGCCAATCTGCCTGCTCCCAGAGTCCAGGTATATGTAACCGTAGCGACTGATGTGCCTATATTCAGAGAGTTTGTCGGCGAAACGCTTGGTGACAGTAACGTGGATATAGCGGCCCGTGTACAGGGATTTCTCGAGACCAGGCATTTCGAGGAAGGCTCTTTTGTAAAAGAAGGACAGCTTCTCTATACAATAGAGAGTCAGCCGTTTGAAGAGAAAGTGGCTCAAGCTCAGAGCCAGCTTGCGGCTTCCCAAATAAACCTGACTAATGCTAAGAGTGATCTGAGCAGAATAGAACCCCTTGCAGCTGAAAACGCTATCAGTCAAATTGACTTAGACGCTGCTCAAGCGAGATACGAAGCGTCTATAGAGTCCGTAAAGGCTGCTGAGGCGGGTCTCAGGGCAGCCGAGCTTGAGCTAAGCTATACTAAAGTATATTCGCCGATCGACGGCGTTATAGGGAAATCGCGCGCCTCTGAAGGTGATTACGTCGGTGCGAGCCCTACCACTGTCGTTCTTACCACTGTTTCATTTATAGATACCATGGCCGTACAGTTCTATTTAACCCAAGACGAATATCTTGAAGCCGCCCGTAGAATCGAGGAGGAAACCGGTACTGCGCACCCTGGTAAAGCAGAAGAAGAGGAAGATGATGATCTAGTACTCATACTTGCTGATAACGAGGTTTATGAGTATAAAGGGAGATTCGATTTTATAGACAGGAATTTTGACACAGAGACAGGATCAATACTTATTCAGTCGTTGTTCCCGAATCCCAACCAGCTTCTTCGCCCGGGGCTCTTTGCCAGAGTTCGGGCCGAGGTAGATGTTATAAAGAACGGGATACTGGTCCCTCAAAGATGTGTGATGGAGCTTCAGGGACAATTCAATGTCCTGGTTGTAAATGAAGACAACAAGGTTGAGAACAGGCAAGTGCAGACAGGACCTACGGTAAAAGAATTCTGGCTAATAAAAGAAGGGCTGAAACCCGGAGAGAAAGTCATATACGAAGGGCTTCAACAAGTTAAAGAAGGACAGGTTGTAAACCCCGAAATCGCAGATATCAAAATCCCTGATCTAGAGAGCATATAAGAAAGAATGGGCAACTTTTTCGTTAACAGACCTATTGTAGCAATGGTGATCGCCATTGTTATGGTGATTGTGGGCTTGGTATTCATGGGAGGCCTGCCGGTCGAGCAGTATCCTGATATAACCCCCCCCATTGTTCAAGTCAGAGCCATCTATACCGGTGCTAACGCCATAAGCGTAGAGGAATCCGTAGCGACCCCGCTTGAGCAGGAGATAAACGGCGTCGATAACATGATCTACATGAAATCGACTAACTCTAACGACGGAACAATGACTATAGACGTCTCCTTTGAGGTAGGAACTGACCCGGATATGAATACGGTCTTTACTCAAAACAAGGTCTCAGCGGCCACGGCAAAACTTCCAGAGGAGGTTACGAGACTCGGAGTAACTACCGAAAAATCGCTCCCTAATATACTTATGCTCATTGCTTTAACATCTGATGACGGGAGATTCGACCAAGATTTTCTTGGAAACTATGCGATTATCAATATTCAGGACACCCTGGCCCGTATTAAAGGAATCGGGCGAGTGCTGGTCTTGGGCGCAAGTGATTATTCGATGCGTATATGGATTAAGCCCGACCGTATCGCGCAGCTGGGTATTACAGTTTCTGAAATAGTTGATGCAATAAGGGCGCAGAGCGTTATTGTCCCTGGGGGAAAATTCGGCGCCGAACCCTCTCCTCCCGGAACTGATTTTACATACACTGTGAGGCTGCCCGAGCGCCTGAATTCACCTGAGGAGTTTGGCGAGGTGGTGGTAAGAACCGGCGAGGGCGGCTCGCAAGTTAAGATTAAAGACATCGCAAGGGTTGAGCTTGGAGTTGAAACATATAACTCGTTTACGAGACTGGACGGAAAAGTATGTTCTGTAATAGCTCTTTACCAGGCACCGGGATCAAACGCAACCGAGCTTGCCAATATAGCCAAGAAGACAATGGCTGACTTATCCAAATCTTTCCCAGAAAGCATGCGTTATGACATTTCAATGGACACCACGCTTGCCATAACCGCCGGTATTAATGAAATAGTAATCACTCTCTTTGTAGCGTTAGCTCTCGTAATATTAGTTGTTTTTATATTTATACAGGACTGGAGGGCAGCACTCATTCCTACAATTGCTATACCGGTGTCCCTTGTGGCGGCTTTTATGGTATTCCCACTGATAGGCTTCACCATTAATGTGCTGTCGCTTCTCGGTCTTGTGCTTGCGATCGGTATTGTGGTCGATGACGCAATTGTAGTAGTAGAAGCAGTACAGTCAAATATAGAAAACGGCTTGTCCCCAAAGGACGCGACCATGAAAGCTATGAGTGAGGTTACGGCGCCTGTTATTGCCACAACACTGGTGCTGGTAGCGGTTTTCATTCCGGTTGCGGTAATGTCCGGCATTACCGGGCGGCTTTATCAGCAGTTCGCTATTACTGTCGCGGTCTCAGTTGTATTCTCTTCTATAAACGCCCTGACGCTTAGCCCTGCTTTGTGCTCGATGCTGCTCAGAAAAAGAGAGCCCTCCAAAGGTGTGCTTGGACGATTCTTTGAGAAATTTAATCTAGGTTTTGATAAACTGACGAATAACTATATAAACCTTACACGCATAGCCACTGTTAAGATCAAACGAGGGCTCGTCTTCATCGGAATTTTAGTAATAGGGCTGATTTTCCTGGCAAAGCTGATCCCCGGAGGGTTCATGCCCAATGAAGACATGGGTTATCTATTTGTAAATGTACAGCTCCCGGATGCCGCTTCACTGCAAAGGTCCGACGTGGTAACTAAAAAAGTAGAGGCCATAGTCGCTCAGTTCGATCAGGTAGAGTATGTCACGGCCGCTGCGGGATTCAGTCTTCTATCAGGGAGTTTTACCTCAAACTCTTCCTTTCTATTCGTCTCCCTCAAAGACTGGGGCGATAGAGATGAAACGGCAGATGAAATAGTCGATCTATTAAATATTGCCTTCCGGACTCAAGTCAACGAAGCTCAAGTATTTGCTTTCGGCCCACCCGCAATTCCGGGTCTTGGCAGCGGTTCGGGTTTTACAATGATGCTTCAGGACAGAAGTGGTAACACCCCTGAATATCTGGCTCAGCAATCCGCAAAATTCATACAAGCTGCCATGCAAAGACCGGAAATAGGCTCGATATTCACAACTTTCCGAGCAAACGTTCCCCAGAGGGTCATGGACATTGACACGGATAAGGTTCTGAAGGCCGGTATACCGTTAAACAATATCTATAGCACGGTCGGGGCATTTCTGGGCGGCACATACGTAAACGATTTCACCAGGTTCGGCAGACTGTACAAGGCTTATATTCAGGCGGAACCCGAGTACAGACAGAACCAAAATCAGATCAACTTTTATTACGTAAAGAATTCAAGCGGAGATAGCGTCCCCCTTGCCGGGTTTGTAAATATTAAAGATATAACGGGACCCGATTACACCAATCGCTTTAACTTATATAGATCCGTAGAGCTAACTGGGGGTCCGGCTCCCGGATATACTTCGAATCAAACTCTTAGTGCGCTCGAGGAAGTCGCGGCGCAAGTCCTGCCTGCTAACATGGGCTATGAGTGGAGCAATATGTCATATCAGGAAAAAGCCGCATCAGGATCGGCCGCGGTGGTATTTCTGTTCGCTCTTGTATTCGTGTTCCTTATACTTTCAGCACAGTATGAGAGCTGGTCTTTACCCTGGAGTATTTTGCTAGGTACGCCGTTTGCAATTTTTGGCGCGTTTCTGGCACTCTTCATAGCCAGATTATTCAGTGCGAGCTACGAGCTTAATATTTTCGCCCAGATTGCTCTTGTCATGCTGATTGCTATGGCTGCGAAGAACGCCATCCTTATAGTAGAGTTCGCCAAGCTTGAATTTGATAAAGGACTTTCTTTATTCGACGCCGCCATTAAAGCCGCACAACTCCGCTTCAGACCGATATTAATGACCGCATTCTCATTCATTCTCGGGGTGCTCCCGCTTGTGGTAGCCTCAGGAGCGGGGGCTGAAGCAAGGGTAGTTATGGGCGTGGCTCTGCTGGGCGGTATGTCTATTGCCACCTTGCTGGGAGTGTTCTTTTATCCGATGTTCTTTGTAATGATCGGGAAGATTGGGAAATACGAAGAAAAACGGGATATGCAGTCGAATACACCGACTAGTTGAGATTTAATAAAATGAGCACGTTAAATAGACTGAACATACATATCATAACTATCTTAATCTCGGCATCGATGCTCACGGGATGCATGGTAGGGCCCGATTTCAAAGAGCCCGTGATCGAAGACCTGCCCGTGGAGTTCAGGTTCGGAGATACCCAGCCTGAAGAAGTAGTCAACCTCATGTGGTGGGAGCTTTTTAACGACCCCGTGCTCGATTATCTTGTAGAAACGGCGCTTTACGAAAATAAGGATTTACTGATAGCGGTAAGCCGAATGGAAGAGGCGCGCGCTTTCCTCGGGTTCACGATCCCCGACGGCCTGCCCAGGCTTGACCTCGAAGGCGGCGTAAACAGGGGTAACTTCGGAGGCGGCATACTAACGGATGATCCTAATAATCTTGCCTTTATCACTCCTATAATAAGCTGGGAAATAGATTTCTGGGGCAGGTTCCGGAGAGCGAACGAATCTGCCCGCGCTCAGCTCCTGGCGTCCGAATACGGTCTCAGGACTGTGCAGATAGGTCTTATCTCAGACGTTGTGAGCACCTATTTCTTACTCCTTGACTTTAAGGAGAGGCTAAGGATTTCAGAGCAAACACTTAAGTCCAGAGACGAGAGCTTAGTAATTATACAGAAGCGTTTTGACAAGGGTGTAATACCCGAGATTGACCTTAACCAGGCACAGGTGCAGCGCGAGATTGCCGCCGCGTCTGTGCCAATAAACGAGAGGTTTATATACCAGACAGAGAACGCGCTCAGCATATTGTTAGGCAAGTTCCCGGATTCAATAAAGACCGGGCTTGACCTTTATGAGCAGGTAGTGCCCCCTGAGGTTCCCACAGGGCTCCCATCCACTTTACTCGAGCGCAGACCCGACATACTGGAATCCCTTTATTTACTCAAGTCACAAAACGCTCTTATCGGAGTCGCCGTGGCACAGCGTTTCCCCGCTATAAGTCTTACCGGAGCCCTGGGTGGTGCAATAAACGACACAGGGAAATTGACGATTGACGGCTTCGCATGGTCCGCCGGAGCGGGTCTCCTCGGACCCATATTCAACTTCGGTCAGGACAAGAGCCGGGTCGAGATAGAAGAGGCAAGGACAGATCAGGCGCTCCTTAGCTATGAGAACGTAGTGCTTAGCGCATTCAGAGAGGTGTCGGACTCCCTTATGGAGATTCAGACTTACAGGGTGCAGGTAGCGGCCCTGAAACGTCAGGCGACGGCGGCAGAGAACGCCAACAGGCTCTCAAAGCTCCGCTACGACCAGGGATTTTCAAGCTATCTTGAAGTTCTGGACTCAGAGCGCGCGCAGTTTGACGCGCAACTAGCCCTGTCTCAAGCAACTCAGGAATATTACAATTCCTACGTTAGGCTCTATCAAGCGCTAGGCGGCGGCTGGATATCTCCCGAAGAGATGACAGAGAGTGAAAACCAAGAACCCCAGTATAATAATAAGTGATGCAATTCCTTTATGACCTGGTTTCATATATAGTGATTGTCGTTGCCGGACTCCTTCCGATAGCAAACCCCTTTAGCCCTACCCTCATGATTGTCAACCTAATACGAGTCTTAGTGACCCCTGAATCCATATAGCTTTTTTGACCACTAAAAGGTATAGTTAAAAAAAAATCAAGGAGCATAAGAATGGGTGTACGAGAAGAACATAAAGCCGTATACGAAGTAGCGGAGAACTATCTTGAAGCTGGAAGAACGGGCGATATTGAGCTGATGAAAAAAGTCTTCCACGACGATGCCACGATATTCGGTATTTTCGAAGGTGATATGCTTGGCGGACCTATAAGCCTGCTATACGAATGGATGGAGAGCTTCGGCGCGGCAAACGAGATAGACGGGGTCATTCTATCAGTGGATGTCGAAGGCACCATTGCAAGTGTCAAAGTCCAGGCTGACAATTGGTGCGGCTACAATTTCACCGACTTTCTGAATCTCTTGAAGACCGACAAAGGCTGGGTCGTTATCAATAAAATGTTTAATCATACGTAGAGCTTAGTGCCGGGAGACTGGAAGTTGAGCCCCCTACCCTAGTCTTCGGCATACACAGTATACTACAATTCCTGAGTCGGCTTGCCCCCCAGGATTATTTCTTCTTTTCGGGCTCGAATACCTCAGAATCAACGCACATGGCCCATGACATAGCCTGCACTTGACCCGGGTTATCGTTCATATTGGTACACACTACAAACCAGGAATTTCTTTCATCCGGGCTCGGAGCGCTCACTGTGAGCAAAACCCTGTCCTCGGTATTCATGAAGCCCAGACACACCCCTCCGCCGCCGATGAGCGTTTTCCCCTCCGGGCAGTAACTCTTAACCGATATAGTCTTGCCCGAAGGCCTTGACTCGACTTCAGATTCCACTTTAACGGTCGTAACTCCTCCTTCCTCCGCATTTACATGCAAGGGGACGGCAGTGAGAAAACCTAAGATAAACATCAAAGCAAACGTGATATAGCTATTATTCATATTATATCCTCCATGTGTCTATTTCACTTTTATAAGAATACTTAATCTAACACATATTCCGAGGGTGCTTTAAACACATAGCCTTACGAGCTTAAGAGGGTTATAATTAAAGGGAGTATCATAATCCTTCAAACGGGGAGCCTCACAATTAAGAAAGCCGCCTTTATCGCAAACTTACTAATACTAGGAATATTCTATGCAACTCCCGGAATCACGCAGACAACCGAGTCAAGTGAGACTGAGAGTCAGAAAGCCATTGAAGAAGCGCCGAAAGTCATAGAGCAGCCCGCCTATGAATATTACTACTGGCCCGAGGAGGACTTGAATAATTTCGGACTTTCCACGATGGGCAATGGGAAAAGCGGAAGCACTCTCGGTGAGAAAACCCGGAGGACAAGCAATATAGAGGCAAACGCCTATTTAAAGTCCAAAAAAGAGAATAAAGAGAATGCTGACAGTGAAGAGAACACTGAAGCCGGCACAGAATCACGCGAGCCTCTTTATGTAGAACCTGTCGCGCAGCCCCGCGCTCACTCAGCTTCTGAAAAACCTATCTATGAATGGACAGACGAAAACGGCACACTCCATATAACCAACGACTTGGGCCAAGTCCCACCTGAATACCAAAATCAATTTTATGAATCTGAACCCCAAGATTCAGGTCAATAAGTAAATGAACTAATCCGGTTCAGTGTACATTACCCTATTTCTCATACATCTCGCCGTCCCCGTGCTGGACGTCGGGAGCGCCCCTTTTGGAATCTATCTTCTCTTCATACTGCTCTTTATACTTATCGCACACGGAGGGATCGGCCTGATTCTCCTTAAGGCATTCCCTGTACCTGGCAGAAGGCCTGTCCCAATGCATCCCTGCACATGCACTCAGAGCAACCACCACTGTTAATAGTAAGATTAATTTTATCATTCACCACTCCCCGTTTAAGATAAATCACAGCACTTTACAATAAAACCTGCAATTCTAGGTAAGGTCCGGGCCGAAACCCGAACCGTATATTCGTTATCAAAGATCAATCAAGTTAATGCTTGTTAGAAAATGCACGGTCTACTAGTTAAGAACGTTATAACCCCGTCCTCTCATGCAGTTGCGGTAAATATCTTCATAGCCCTTCTCAGAGTCGTATACACCCTTAGCTCCGCCTGCCAGACCTCCGATCACTGCTCCGTATGCAAGCCCCTTAACAGCGTCGCCCGCTATTGCTCCAATAAGCGCTCCGGTACCGGTACCCACAGCGCCGCCCACTACGGTATCCTTTGCGGTGTTCTTCCAGTTGGGCGCTCCCTGCTTGGCTATAGCCCTGCATTCAGCCTGATCCCTGTAATACCTGTCCCCGTTATTTACACTCTGAGGGTCTATTACAGGCGTATAGGTCTGACATCCGAGGACTGCTACGGCTAATACTAAAAATGCGATTATTTTCAATTTAATTTCCTCCGTAAACATAATTTTATATCGATAATAACAGTTTACTGACAGTTAGCTTCAATTCTACTGTTTTATCTCTTCTGCAATTTCAACGTGATCACCGCCTACCATCTCCTTAAGCTCGTAGCCGACAAGTGGCTCATAGTCGCCCAGTTTATAGTCACGGATAGTCAATACGCATTTGCTGAGCCCGTTCTCTGCGAAACAGGAATAAGACAAGTTTGATCCTGCTAGAGAGTTCTTCCCGTCTTTTACAACGACTGAGGGAATAAGTCCGAAGTTATGGACATCAAACCCGCCCATCGCGTTTTTTGAAACACGGAATAGACCGACAAACTCAATTTCATTAGTATTTAGGGGTGCAGCATCAACGTTTTCGACCAGCATTCTGCGCGCTTCTTCGTAAATTATCGCAGAGTCGCCCAAATTATTAACACGGTCTAAAATATTCACCGTGATCCTCTGTATCATCTGCCCGTCCTTAGTCTTTGTAATTACCCTCTGTACCGGCACCTCAAAGTCATTTTCCCCCAAATCGATAGCCGCTCCGAATTTTCTCTCCGTAACTATCGTAACACCGTCCTGCTCAGTTGTATTAGACAGCGTTTTCCCGGCAAGCAGGCTGTCGTAGAGCTGGCGGAACTCCGAAGTGCTCATATCCGGCTCACCGGCCTGTAGACCCACAGCGCCCGCCACCATCAGCGCTAAAACAAATATACTAATTTTTATTTTACTCATCAGAACCTCCCTGAATGTAGTTTTATAACGTCAACTCTCACCATAATAACTATTATAAATAGCCAATTCAAGTAAGAACCGGACATGTTTCTGCTAATACTGCTCGTGGTGTATAATTACGCACATGAGTAAGGACCCGGAAGTCAATCTGAGCAGCCCGTCCGGCGGTGACGATGAAAGAAAAAAATTCATTCTCCAGATCGTGCAGCCCGGTCTGGCCGGGCTTATGGACGGCACGGTCTCCTCACTCGCCCCCCTTTTTGCCGCCGCTCTCGCTACCGAGAGCAGCAGGACCGCTTTTTTAGTCGGACTCGCCACGGCGGTCGGCTCGGGCATAAGTATGGCGTTTTCAGAAGCCCTCTCTGACGACGGCAAACTGAGCGGAAGAGGCAGTCCCTGGATGAGGGGAATCGTAGAGGGGTTAATGACTTTTCTGGGCGCCATAGGGCATGCGCTTCCTTTTTTGATACCTCATTTCTGGACGGCCTTTATAGTGGCAAGCGTTGTAGTTGCCATCGAGCTTATCGCAATCGCCTATATCAGGAATAAATACATGGATACGCCCTTTCTCAAAGCCGCTTTTCAGATCGT
>QIHJ01000184.1 GCA_003229065.1 Candidatus Dadabacteria bacterium | reverse complement strand
GAAATTGAAGTCTTCACCGAAGCCGGGCATTTACTTTTTATCGAGCGCTCGGAGGATTTTAATGGGACGGTGCTTAGGTATTTGGAGAATTGCGGGGATGGAGCAAACGAATTTCCAAAACAGCTACCACAAAAGCCGGGGATGTTGAAGAAGCCTATATCATCTCTATAAAAGGTATCACCCTTACCGTCTTCGCACAAGGCTACGCCGTGGCAGGCGAGAGCCTCAGGGGGTTACTTTGTTGTCGAGACTGATGGGGATTGCCGCCCGTCTTCGCGAAAGCTTCGCCGCGACGAACGGCTCCCTCGGAGCCTCGCAATGACGGAAAAAGACAAATCCCCTTTAATCCCCCTTTGCAAAAGGGGGAGGTAAAAAGGCGAAGGCAAAAGATGAGATCCCGGATCAAGACCCGGGATGACGGCATGTGGATTTCTGCTTTCGCAGGAATGACAAATTGATAACCCCCACTTTTTTAAGGAAAAAATAAACTAATAGACCCTGAAACGATACTGAATTGATCCCGTATCGAGTACGGGACATGGTCTAGCACATGGTTCAGGGTGACAATAGAGTTTAAGGTGCATAGCCAGGGATGAAGCGCACGGAATCAAATTCCGCACTTATCTTTTGCGTGCTTAAATACTTCTAGCGAAATATCTATATGCTCGTCCGTGTGCAGAGCCATTAGGGTGGCCCTGATCCTGGACATGCCGTGGGGAACGGAGGGGGGGCGCACGGCGGGCGTAAACACGCCGTTTTCTCTGAGTACTCTGGCAAAGCGGAGCGCGGGCTCTGCCTCCCCTATAAGTACCGGCACTACTGCTGAATCAGAGGGAAGTATATTAAGCCCGAGTGTTTCGAGGCCGCCTTTAAACCTGTTGATAAGCCGCCACAAGTGCTCTCTTCTTTCGGGCTCGTTCTCGATAATATCTATCGCGGCTATAGAGGCCGCGAGTGAGGGGGCAGGGAGGGAGGTATCGAATATGTAGCTCCTCACACGGTTCCTTATGAAATCTATCAACTCGGGGCTCCCCGCGATGTAGCCTCCTAAAGAGCCTGTGGCCTTTGAAAGGGTGCCCATAACTATGGGCACGCGGTTCTCTACACCGAAGTGCTCTGTCGCTCCGCTACCCCTCTCCCCAAGGACTCCCGTCGCATGAGCTTCGTCTACCATGAGCATGGCTCCATACTTATCCGCAAGCTCCGCAAGCTCCGGCAGGGGAGCCAGATCACCGTCCATGCTGAACACGGTATCGGTAATTATTAGTTTTTTTGCCAGTGTACCGTAATCAGATTCAAGGAGTGAGTCAAGATGGCCCGTATCGAGGTGCCGGTATATTCTAACCCGGGCCCTTGAGAGCCTGCAGCCGTCTATTATAGAGGCGTGGTTGAGCTCATCACTATAGACAATATCGCCCTCGCCAACGAGTGAGGGAATTGTCCCTATATTGGCAAGGTATCCCGAGCTGAAGAGTATGGCGGCCTCAGTGTTCTTAAAACGCGCAAGATGGTTTTCGAGCTCACGGTGGAGATCGGAGCTCCCGCTGACGAGCCTTGAGCCGCCTGAGCCCGAGCCGTATTTCTCAAGCGCGAGCTTTGCAGCCTCTAAGACCCTGGGATCGACAGATAGCCCCAGGTAGCTGTTGGAGGAAAGCAATATGTGGCTCTTACCGTTTATGGTAATTTCCGGAGACTGGCCGGTTTCTATATGGGTGAGCGTACGAAAGAGGTTTTCATCCTTTATTTCTTTTAGCTCTTCCAATATCCAGTCAAGAGGCTCTTTCATAGTTTAGCTCAGAAACTCAGAGTACAGATGAGCTTATGCTTACTAATAGTATTATGGGCATTCGGTTGCGTTCTTAATAGACCCGTAGGTTACCCGCAGCAGCTTTCTTAAATCATCCATTGGGATACCGAGAGGAGGCATAAGCACTACGACGTTTCCGAGGGGGCGTATTAACACCTCGTCTTCCATAGCCCTGTCCGCTACCTGCCAGCCAATTTTGCGCTCTGGGGCGTAAGGGCTCTTGGTCTCCTTATCCTCAACGAGCTCAATGCCCGCCATAAGTCCTTTGGACCTGACGTCCCCTACGTGTTTCAGACCGCTGAACTCCCTGAGCTCATCTTCGAAGAGCTCTATTTTCTGATCTAGCTTTTCGAGAGTCCGGTTGTTTTCAAACGCGTCCAGGTTTCCAAGAGATGCCGCGCAAGAGAGCGGGTTGCCGGCGTAGCTGTGGCCGTGAAAGAAGGTCTTGAATTCATCATAATCCCCTAGAAAGGCTTCATATAGGCACTCAGTAGTAATAGTGGCCGAGAGGGGCAGATATCCGCCCGTCATCCCCTTTCCGAGCACGAGGATGTCGGGAGTTACCTGATCGTGCTCACAGGCAAACATCTTGCCCGTCCGCCCGAAACCCGTGGCCACTTCATCGAGGATCATTAACACGCTGTACTCGTCACAGTACTCCCTGACTTTTCTGAGATATCCCGGAGGTGATACGATCATGCCTCCCGCTGCCTGTACATAGGGCTCAAATATTACCCCTATAATTTCATCATGGTGCTCACTGAGAATTGTCTCGACACCATCGGCGCATGCGAGACCACAGGACGGGTAGGTTTTATTAAGGGGGCACCTGTAGCAATAGTAAGAAGGCGCTTTGTAGTTTTCGAATAGAAGGGGCTCAAACGCCGAGTGGAACAGATCGATTCCTCCAACGGAAACAGCTCCCAGAGTATCTCCGTGGTAACCGTTTTCCAGGCTTATGAATTTGGTTTTTTCGGGTTTTCCCTTAAGCTTCCAGTACTGAAAAGCCATTTTTAGGGCGACTTCCACAGCGCTTGCCCCGTCTCCAGAATAAAAAACCTTAGTTAAACCAGGCGGGCAAATATCTATAAGACGCTTTGCGAGCTCTGAAGCGGGAGGGTTTGTCACACCAAGCAGCGTGCTGTGAGAGAGCCTGTCCACCTGCTCCTTTATTGCATTGTCTATTTCGGGAACCTTGTGGCCGTGAATATTGACCCAGAGGGAGGAAACGCCGTCTATGTATCTTCTGCCCTCGGTATCGATTAAATAAGCGCCATTGCCGCCCTCAATGACCACAGGATCCTTTTCCCTGTATTCCTTCATCTGAGTAAAAGGGTGCCAGAGGAACTGCTTGTCATATTCTCCTAACTTTTTCGTTCGATTGGACATGATATTGTTTGAAGACTAAGGGAATGTAAATTAATTTACGTCTGTTCTGAGATACTGTTCCTAGAACGGAAATGGTAAACCTCCCACAGATTAAAGAGAAGTTTTAGATTACAATAACGGTAATTAAAGTCAATAAAATCCGGATACATACAAAGTACTTTATTGAATAGAAAGGATTAGACCTGGAAAATCTGCAAATTTATAGGTAACATTATATACTTTAGGTAATCTCGGGTTACCGGGTCAATTTAGTTAAATTAATTAACTCGGGATTACACTAGAATACTTAAGCTCATATGAGTATAGCACCAAAATCAATACCCCCAAGGCATAGAAGGAGAGAGACCAAATATGAAAGATGTTCTAACATTAGGGGAAGCTGCGCAGTATCTTAAAATCGCTAAACCGACTCTTTACCGCCTGCTTGAGGACGGGAAGATCCCTGCGTTTAAAGTCGGCAACCAGTGGAGATTTACAAGGGAGCTTATCGATAAATGGCTTTGGGACCAGCTGCCAAAGAAAAAGAATATACTTGTTGTAGACGACGATAACTTAATATGCATGGATCTGAAGAAAATAATAACTTCGTGCGGCCATGATGTCGTAACTACAAGAAGCGGCGAAGAAGCAGCCAATTTGATTGATGATTCAAATTTTCACCTTGTGTTTTTAGATCTGATGCTGCCGGATATGGACGGCTTAGAGGTGCTAAAAATAATAAAAGAATATAAGGCCAATTTACCTGTCGTTATTATAACGGGCTACCCGGATAGCGAGTTAATGAACCGGGCCCTTGAGCTCGGACCGATCTCAGTGCTTAAAAAACCATTTAGCAGAAAACAGATTCAAAGCTTATTAAAAGTGCTGAACACACCGTAACCGGAAGTAGGCGACATATAGTCCGGATATTACTTTGAAGATAGTAAGCTGTCCCCCGCAATAGATAACAATAATTAAGACAACTCAAGTGGCAACTATAATAATCGCTGAAGATGAAAAGATCGTAGCCAAGGATATAGAGAACAAATTAAAAAAATCTGGCTATGAAATTCTGGGCGTGGTGTCTTCGGGAATAGAGCTTCTGAATAAAGTGTCCGAGTCTGCACCTGACCTTGTATTGATGGATATCAAACTGGATGGGGATATGGACGGGATTGAGACCGCGCAAAAGCTCAAGGACGCATACGGTATACCCGTAGTATATCTCACCGCTTATGCAGATAAGCTCACACTCGCGCGTATTCAGGAAACTGAGCCGAGCGGGTATGTGCTCAAGCCCTTCAAACTGTCTGAGCTAAGAAAGAGTATTGAGTATGCTCTGAGTAACAGCTCGGCACGCTTATAGATTAATTTTGAGATATTGTATAATCTTATATAAAAAGTCATACTTATTTTGCAAAATAAGATCTTGGGAGGTACCGAACCCTGGGAAGAGATATAAGAAAATACGGCCTGTTCATAGACGGTAAAGAACAAGACTCTTTATCAGCTAAAACTTACATAAGAGAAAACCCTGCAACGGAGGAGCCGTTCGCAGAGATAGCCGAAGCCGGAGTAGAAGATGTAGATAGAGCTGTTCAGGCCGCTAAGCGCGCGTTTGAGAAGTGGTCTAAAATTCAGGCGTCTGAGAGAGTAAAGTACTTACGGCTGATCGCCGAGCGGCTGGATAAGAATAGAGAAAGCATCGCACTTACAAACACGCTTGAGACCGGAAAACCAATACGTGAGAGCAGGCTCGTGGAAGTGGGAGGATCCATAAAAACTTTAGAGTACTACGCGAGTATAGCCGGGAATTTAAACGGCGAGAGTATGTCTATATCTGAAAACCAGCTGAGCATTACGCTTCTAGAGCCGATCGGCGTGGTAGCGCAAATAATACCCTGGAATTTCCCGCTTCTTTTATCTTTCTGGAAGATAGCCCCTGCATTGGCTGCCGGGTGCACGATAGTGCTGAAACCCGCAGAACATACTCCATGCGCAATACTGGAAGTGGCGCGACTTGCCACCGAAGCAGGGCTGCCCGACGGTGTGCTGAACGTCGTGCCCGGGCTTGGAGAGGTGGCGGGGCAGGCGCTTGTTGAGCATCCGGGTGTGGGTAAAGTAGCGTTTACCGGTTCGACTGAGGTTGGGAAAATAGTGATGAGAACAGCGGCCCGGGAGATAAAAAGAGTATCACTCGAACTTGGGGGGAAAGCGCCTTGCATTGTTTTTGATGACGCGGATATCGGGAATGCTCTGGAAGCCACGCTAAGGGGCGGGTTTTTCAACCAGGGCGAGAACTGTACGGCAATTACACGCCTTTTACTGCATGAGGATATATACGACAAATTCCTGCCGCCCTATATAGACCGAGTGAAGAAGATCAAGATCGGAGACCCTACACTCGACGAAACCGAGCTTGGATCGGTAATATCGAAAGAACATTTCAATAACGTATCTTCTTATTTTGAAAAAGGCGTAAGCGAAGGTGCCGAGGTCCTTCACGGCGGCGGACGCCCGAAGGAGCTAGAGAAGGGATATTTCTTTGAGCCTACAGTACTGGCCGACGTGGACCCTAAGGCCACAGTGGCGTGCGAAGAAATATTCGGACCGATTGTAGCTGTGATACCTTTTAAAACAGATGAGGAAGCAATAAGCATAGCAAACGACACGGTATACGGCCTTGCCGGGGGTATATGGACAGAGAATTTAAAAAGAGCGCTCAGGACAGCAAAAGCAATAAACGCAGGTTATCTTTGGGTCAACACTTACGGCGGTATAATCCCCGAGACCCCGTACGGCGGGTTTAAACAAAGCGGCATTGGAAAAGAGCTTGGCTCGGACGGGCTTGACATGTATCTCGAAAAGAAAACTGTTAATATCTTTACCGGGGATAAAATCCCGAGCTGGTATGCGGGGTGAAGCATTAATACTATCGGATATATTTTAAATTCGAGCGGTTTAGAAATTCTGCGCAAAATCAGGGTAAGTCAGTAGTGCCCATTAAATAACGGTCGCATTCCCTTGCGGCTTCCCTTCCCTCATTAATAGCCCAAACGATGAGACTTTGGCCGCGGCGGGCGTCGCCTGCGGCGAATACGCCGTCTATATTAGTCAGATACCTGCCATACTCAGCCTTAGCATTGGAGCGCTCGTCCTGCTCAACTCCCATCTGCTCAAGCAGGCCCGCCTCCGGGCCGAGGAACCCCATAGCAAGGAGCACCAACTGTGTGTCCCATACTTTTTCCGTCCCCGGAACCTCTCTGAAAGACGAACGTCCGTTATCCCCGGTGCTCCATTCAATCTGAACGGTATGGAGCTCTTTTACGTTTCCGTCTCCGCCTGCTTCAAACTTTGTAGTCAGGACCTGATAGCGCCTCGGGTCTTCGCCGAACAAAGCCATCGCCTCTTCCTGACCGTAGCCGAGAGTGAATATCTTGGGCCACTGAGGCCAGGGATTATCGGGGGCACGCTCCTCGGGGGGCATTGGAAGAATCTCGAATTGGAGGAGGCTTCTGCAGCCGTGGCGCATGGCGGTAGCGACGCAGTCCGTACCGGTGTCTCCTCCGCCGAGCACTATGACGTCTTTATCCTTTGCCGATATATAGTTTTCGTCCTGAAGATTACTGTTGAGTAAACTCTTAGTGCTTAAAGTGAGGTATTCCATAGCGAAATGAATACCGTTAAGCTCCCTCCCTTCTATGGGCAGGTCTCGGGGTCTGGTGGCGCCCGTGCAGAGCACAACGGCGTCAAAGTCGGCTATCAAGTCTTCTCCGGCATAATCCTTGCCGATTTCTGTATTTGTAAGAAACTTGACCCCTTCCTCGGCCATGAGACTCACTCTCCTGTCGACTACCGTTTTATCCAGATGGGGGTTTGGTATGCCGTACATCAGTAAACCGCCTATTCTGTCCTCTCTCTCAAACACGGTTACGCTGTGGCCGGCCTTGTTGAGCTGCGCTGCGCAGGCAAGCCCCGCAGGGCCGGACCCCACGACGGCTACTTTGTTACCTGTCCTGGATACCGGAGCTTCCGCCACTACCCAGCCTTCCTCAAAACCCTTGTCAATTATAGCGCACTCGATTGTTTTAATGGTAACGGCGGGCTCGCTTATCCCAAGCACGCAGGAACCCTCACAAGGGGCGGGACAAACCCTTCCGGTAAATTCCGGGAAGTTATTGGTCTTATGGAGCCTTTCAAGCGCCTCTTTCCAGAGTCCCTTGTAAATCAGATCGTTCCATTCGGGAATAAGGTTATTTATGGGACAACCCTCAGTCAGACCCTCGAGCATAGTACCGCTTTGGCAAAACGGTATGCCGCAGTCCATACACCTGGAGCCCTGAACCTTGAGCTTATTCTCGGGGAGATGCTGATGGAACTCTTTCCAGTCCTTTACGCGCTCCTTGGGAGAACGGTCGGGCTCGAGCTCTCTACCATGTTCCATAAATCCTGTGGGGTCACCCATTAAAATTCCTCCAGATGCCGATCGTGCCTATATTGTTCATTGAACCAGACTACAAGGCAGGTCGAGTCAGCTTATCAGTTTCCGCTGACCCGTGCAAGGTCGCTCTTATTTTTCTCAAAGGCCGCCATAAGCGCTTCTTCGCCGCTAAGCCCCGATTCTTGCACGCGCTCTATGGCTTCAAGCATTCTCTTGAAATCCTTAGGCATAATTTTCACAAATTTATCACGTAAGCTACCCAGACGAGAGAGAATGTCCTTTCCTCTTTCGCTGTTTGTATATTCTACATGTCGTTTTATCATATCTCTAAGCTCTTCCATATCCGTATCCTGTAGTGGATCCAGATCGACCATGCTCTGATTGCAGAGTATGGGGAATTCTCCCTTTTCGTCCAGCACGTATGCTATGCCGCCGGACATTCCCGCAGCGAAGTTCCTGCCGACAGGGCCGAGCACCACAACCCGCCCGCCTGTCATATATTCGCAGCCATGGTCGCCTACGCCTTCTACGACAGCTTGCACTCCGCTGTTTCGGACGCAGAAACGCTCACCTGCCATTCCTCTTATATAGGCCTCTCCCCCGGTGGCGCCGTAAAAAGCTACATTACCGATAATGACATTCTCTTCGGGCACAAAGGTCGAACCCTTGGGCGGATAGACTATTATTTTGCCTCCTGAAAGGCCTTTACCTATGTAGTCGTTTGAGTCTCCTTCCAGTATCAGCGTCATAAACCTGGGAACAAACGCGCCGAAGCTCTGACCGGCTGATCCGTTAAAGTGAAGGCGGACGGTATCTTCAGGGAGACCGTCTCTGCCGTAACGCCTGGTAAGTTCGCTTCCCAGAATCGTACCCGCTGTGCGGTTAACGTTTTTAATCGGAATTATCGCCTCTATTGGCTCACCGTTTTCAAGAGTAGGTTTGCATATGTCCATAAGTACAGTGTTATCAAGAGCGTCCTCAAGTCCGTGATCCTGCTCGATTTGAGCGTACCTTCCCCAATCCGGTGGCACATCGGGCTGATATAGGACATCACTCAAATCAATCCCCTTGGCCTTCCAGTGATCGATCGATCCCCTCATTTCGAGCTTATCGGGCCGGCCTATCATCTCGTTTATTGTCCTGAATCCGAGCTCGGCCATGATCTCTCTGACCTCTTGAGCGATAAACTCCATGAAATTGACTACATGGCCCGGATCACCGGAGAATTTTTTACGGAGCTCGGGATTTTGAGTGGCAACTCCTACGGGGCAGGTGTCGAGATGGCATACGCGCATCATAATGCAGCCGAGAACTATGAGGGGAGCTGTGGAGAAACCATACTCCTCCGCGCCGAGAAGGGCTGCTATCACAACGTCCCTTCCGGTTTTCATCTGTCCGTCGGTCTCTAAAACAACGCGGCTTCTGAGGTTGTTTGTCAGAAGCGTCTGATGAGTCTCGGCGAGGCCGAGCTCCCAGGGGAGGCCCGCATGCTGTATGCTGCTCTGCGGCGAGGCCCCTGTTCCCCCGTCGTATCCGCTTATAAGAATCACGTCAGCGTGCCCCTTTACCACTCCTGCCGCAATAGTGCCTACGCCTACTTCCGAGACAAGCTTTACGTTAATCCTGGCTTTATAGTTTGCGTTCTTTAAATCGTGTATTAGTTCTGCAAGGTCCTCGATCGAATATATATCGTGGTGCGGAGGCGGAGAAATCAGCCCCACTCCAGGGGTGGAAAGCCTGACCTTGGCAATCCAGGGATAGACCTTTTTACCCGGAAGCTGCCCGCCTTCACCGGGCTTTGCGCCCTGGGCAATTTTTATCTGTATCTCCTCTGAATTAACCAAATAATCGTTTGTAACTCCGAAGCGTCCGGACGCCACCTGCTTGATGGAGCTTCGTCTCAAATCGCCGTTTGCATCGGGCGTATTGCGCGCAGTATCTTCTCCCCCTTCACCGGTATTGCTCTTGCCGCCGATCCTGTTCATCGCTATAGCGAGACTCTCGTGGGCCTCTGAGCTTATTGCGCCGTAGGACATAGCTCCAGTCTTAAAACGGGCACAGATCGACTCAATCGACTCAACTTCCTCTATGGAAACAGGCGGTGCGTCGTAATTTATATCGAGGAGACCCCTCAGTGTACAGAGGTTCTTTGATTCGTCGTTTACAAGCTTTGAGAATTTCTTGAACTCCTCGTAATTGCCGTTGCGGCAGGCGCGCTGGAGCATATGAACCGATTTGGGGTTAAAGGCATGATGCTCGCCCCCAGGGCGCCACTGGTACATACCCCCCTCTTCGAGCGTGTCCGTGACGACTTCTCTCTCTGGGTAAGCGGTATCGTGCCTCAGTCTGATTTCCTCTGCAATGACTTCAATACCTGCCCCTTTGATCCTTGTAGGAGTCCATGTGAAATATTTATCGATAAATTCGTGGTTGAGCCCGATCGCTTCGAAAATCTGAGCGCCGTGGTAGCTCTGCACCGCGGAGATACCGATCTTTGACATTGTTTTCACAACGCCTTTTGTAACGCTCTTATTGTAGTTTGTAACGGCCGTCTCAAAATCTATGCCCGTGAGCATACCCTCACTTACCATATCGCTAAGAGTCTCGTAGACGAGATAGGGGTTGACGGCGCTTATTCCATATCCTACGAGAAGAGAAAAGTGATGAGTTTCCCTGGGCTCTCCCGACTCTAAAACCAAGCCGACTTTCATCCTGTTACCGTTTCTTATGAGGTGATGATGCAGTCCTGCTGATGCAAGCAGAGAGGGAATCGGGGTTTTATCGGGCCCGAAGCCTCTATCTGAGAGAATGAGTATATTTGCGCCCTCTGCGACGGCTCTATCCGCCTCCGTGAAGAGGTTCTCCAGAGCCTGCTCAAGGCCGCTGCTTCCTCCATCGATGTTGAATAATATTTTCAGTACGGCGGATTTAAAATTCCCGCCGTTAAGCTCCTTAAGCTTGGAAATCTCTCTATTTCCAAGCACCGGGGACGGAATCCTTATCTTACGGCAGTTCTCGGGACCCGGGTCTAAAATATTGCGCTCGGGGCCTAAAGTCATTTCGGTTGCAGTTATCAGCTCTTCACGTATCGCGTCGATTGCGGGGTTTGTAACCTGCGCGAACAGCTGTTTGAAGTACTCATACAGGAGTCTGGGCTTGCTTGACAGAATCGCCACGGGAGTGTCCTTGCCCATCGAGCCTAAGGGCTCGACGGCGCTCCCGGCCATCGGACCTATGATTACCCTCAAATCTTCGTAGCTGTAGCCGAATGTCCTCTGGCGGGTAAGAACCGCTTCGTGGTCATATTCGTCATATTCAGTCTCTTTATCCGGGCCCTCTATATCACTTAGAGCTACCAGATTCTGAGTGAGCCAGTCCCTGTAAGGATTTTCTCCGGTGAGTTTTCGTTTAAGCTCTTCGTCCTCGACTATACGACCGGCCACCGTGTCTATTAAGAACATTCTGCCGGGCTGGAGCCTGCCTTTCTGGAGCACCATATCGACTGGGACCTCTAGCACGCCGACCT
>QIHJ01000230.1 GCA_003229065.1 Candidatus Dadabacteria bacterium | reverse complement strand
GCATTAAGAGTAAACCCCGACATCGACCCCAAGACCCATCCCTACATCTCGACAGGGTTTAAAAAAAGTAAGTTTGGTATAGAAGTAGCCAGGGCGGTTGAGGTTTATAAAGAGGCGAATCAAATGGAGGGGATCGAAGTAGTCGCCATTGACGCTCATATCGGCTCTCAGATATTAGACCTCACCCCGTTTGCAGACTCTGTAAAAAAGCTTGTCGGTCTCGCCGATAGTTTGCTCAATGCGGGAATAAGCATAAAGTATATCGATATAGGCGGAGGCTTGGGAATCAGCTATAAGAAAGAAGACAAGCCCCCTCAGCCAAGTGAATGTGCAGATGTGATTATAAGCGAAATGAAAGATAAACCCTACAGCCTCGTGCTCGAGCCCGGACGCTCGATGATCGGAAATGCAGGTGTGATGGTTACAAAGGTTCTTTATTTAAAAGAAGGTGCGGCAAAGAAATTCGTTATAGTGGACGCCGCGATGAACGACCTCATCCGCCCCGCTTTTTACAAGTCCTATCACGAGATAATAACAGTCAAAGAGAGCTCACAGGTAAGTGGGATAGTGGATGTCGTCGGGCCTATATGTGAATCCGGCGATTTTCTTGCGCAGGACAGGGAGCTTCCGGAAGTTAGCAGCGGAGACCTATTGGCAGTACTTAGCGCCGGTGCATACGGCTTCGTAATGTCCTCTAACTACAACACGCGCCCCCGCGTGCCCGAGGTTCTCGTCAAAGGGGGAGATTATTACTTAGTCAGAGAGAGGGAAACCTACGAAGACCTCCTTAAGCTTGAGAGAATGCCTGATTTTCTCAAATAGTCCCTGTCACAAATACAACCCCTCTATTTCCTAAAAGGATTGGCTAATGCGCGGAATTATTCTGAAATGGTACAGGCTTTCCTAGCTGCCGGGTGCGAAAGGGGATGAGCTCACGGTCTCAGGAGTCTCAATCAGACCTTCGGCTTCTTCTATTATCTCGCCGAGCCTTTCTTTGAATAGATTTACTCCGCCCAGAGGAATCACGATACACGACCTTCCACCGCTCAGTTCCGTTATCCTCAGGTATTTTCCCTTATGATTTTCTTTTACGTCAAAGAAGAAGCGCTTTGACTCAATATCAACATGCTTGCTAGCGTGCTCTTTTTCCGATCTTTCCTGTCTTTCCATGTTCTTTCTACCTCCGCCTCATTCCCAATCGCTGGGATTTTGAATAGTGGTGTTTGATATAGGCTGAAAATAATAACTCTTGGATTTTAAAAAATCAAGATAAAAATTTAAAATCGGATATTGTATAATTCTCTTGCAAGTATAAACCTATGGGAGGAGTCATTTTATGAGTAATCGTGTGAAATTCGGTATTTCGGCGCCCGTCCCGGGTGAGTCGGTAGAGGGTTTAATCAATTTCGTATCAAGCGCTGAAGGCTCGGGGTTCTATACGGTATGGTTCCCGGATCACATGGTTTTCATGGCAAAGAGAATGACTCCTGAGGTCTGGAGCGTAATTACAGCGGCCTCTGTGAATACGAATTCAATACATATGGGCACCATAGGCGACGCACACAGGATACACCCGGCAGTGATGGCCCAGCGTCTTGCTACGATAGATCATATATCCCGGGGCCGGGTATTTGTGTGTCTCGGTTATGGAGAGAAGATGAACCTCGACCCCTACGGGATCAAGTGGAATAAACCGCTCACGCGGGTGGTCGAATCAGTTCAGGTTATGCGCTCTCTCTGGACCGGGAATTCCGTAAATTTCGACGGCGAGCTCTACAATCTCTCGGATGCCGAGCTTCAAATCACGCCCGAGCACGGCGTACCAATTTACATTGCGGCTACCGGGCCGAAGGCGCTCAGAATAGCCGCTCAGTACGGGGACGGTTGGGTAACGAACGCCATGCCGGCGCGCGTGTTTGCCGAAAAGTCACTCGCAGTCGATGAAGGCGCTCTGCAAAGAAACTCGAGCCTGGGCCCGATTGAAAAAACACTATTTATTTTTGTTTCCCTTGCAAAGGATGAGGACGAGGCCTATAGCTCTATTGAGCCCATAAAACATGCGCTCGTTTGGCCCGAGCTCCTTAAGGACTCTGGTTACGACATAGAGATCGAGGATCAGTACAAAGGGCTTGCGTACACAAAGATCATGCCCAACGACACAGACATGCTAAGAAAGTTTAAAGAGATGGGAGAGAAATACTATTCCCGCGAGCTCATGCTCGATTTTGTAATAGCGGGTTCTAAGGCAGATGTTATAAAACGTCTTGAGAGCTATGTAGAGGCAGGAGTCGGACACTTTATTTTAAGAGACTTCAGCCCCGACCGCTCTCATTCCTTCAAAATTTTATCTGAAGAAGTGATACCGCACTTTAGAAGCCCGGGCTGAGCATCTCGGAGTTAATGCTCTAGTTTTGAAATCTGGTACGTGAAATTAGACAGAGGGTCTGTTGTTGTCCCGGCCTGTGTGAAATAGACCCTCCTCATGTAATCGAGCGCCCCTGAATAAAACTCGAATTCCCTGGAAAGACGGCTGAACATAATGGGGTCTCCTTTCCCCATCTCGAGGTCGATCCTCGATACCACGAAATAAGACTTCATCCCCTCATCCATATAGTATTTCAGATAAGATCCCCTGTTTACGTAGTCCCTGAATATCCCGCTCATGAAGAGCGAAAAGTCCCCCACATACTTTCTTACTTCTCTTTCGGATTCCGTTTGTTCCTCAGGGACGTTTCGAGTTTCGAGGAGTATTTCAACTATTGTTTCAATATTTTCCCCCTTCGAGTCCTGAAGCTTATAAAGCTTCTCGGTACGAGCGAACTCTGTAAGCATATCCGTTAAATAAGCAGCTTCCACACTGTCCTGCTGTTTCCCCAGATCGAAAAAGCTCATCTTTACGAGCTTGCCGAAGAATGACCTTATTGTGGCGGGACTGATTCTTTCTATATTCATCACGCGTTCATCCTCCTGGTGAAGTCTGTAATAAATACGCTTCCCCAACTAGCCCCCTAATATTCAATGTAGCAAATATATGGATAAAATGTCAAATTTAACTTTTGTGATGAAGGTGCCTCTAAGATATAATTTCCCGCGGAAAGGCTCATACAGTTGTGCAAAATCTAAATGAACAAGGGGAAAAAATGGCCAGGATAAAAATTGAACCGCCAGAGAATTTTATATTTAAAACCGAAATTGCTCTTCGCATCAGCGATATTAACTACGGGGGTCATTTGGGCCACGACTCGGTTCTCACTTTAACTCACGAAGCCAGGGTCAGGTTTTTTCGGGAGTACGGGTTCACGGAGCTTGACGTTTTCGGCCCCGGAATCATTTTATCCGACGTAGCCATTTCGTATAAGTCCGAATGCTTTTACGGGGATATGCTCAAGATCGAAATCGCCGTCTGTGATTACACAAGCTACGGCTGCGACCTTGTATATAGGGTTTCGAATATGGAAACAGGGAAGGACGCGGCATATGTTAAGACCGGTATCGTATTTATGAATTATAAGGAACGTGAAGTTGCGGAAGTGCCTCAGGAATTCAAGAAGCTGTTTCAAGCTGTAGATTATAAAATCGAAATCCAGCCTTAGCAAAGCAAGCTTTAGGTAAATTTAAATAAGGCCGGGGATATATCCCCGGCCAGAAATTTCAAAGCTATTTTTTTCCGTTTTCTTTCTCAACTATAATGGCTATACCCATTCCCCCGCCTATACATAGGGCAGCGAGTCCACGTTTTACCTTCTTTCTTTTCTTCATTTCATGGAGAAGGGTTACCAGAATCCTGGTGCCGGAAGCCCCTATGGGATGGCCCAGCGCTATTGCGCCGCCGTTCACGTTTATCTTTTCTTCCGGAATCGGCAGGTCTTTCAGTACTGCCAGGGACTGCGCAGCGAAAGCTTCGTTCAGCTCAAAAAGATCTATATCGTCAAGGGAAAGCTTAGCTTTATCGAGTGCCTTCTGAATTGCCGGTACAGGGCCTATACCCATTATCGAAGGGTCGACTCCGGCTACGGCATAGGAAAGGATCGAAGCGTATGGTTTTAACCCCAGCGCCTTAGCTTTCTTTTCCGATGATACCAGTACCGCAGCAGCCCCGTCGTTTATCCCCGAAGCGTTTCCTGCAGACACGGTACCGCCCACTTTAAATACAGCGCGGAGCCTCGCAAGACCTTCCTTTGTGGTATCCCCTTTGGGGTGCTCGTCGGTTTCAAAGCTGAGGGGATCGGCTCTTCTCTGCGGAATTATCACAGGTACTATCTCGTCTTTAAACCTTCCGCTTTCCATTGCGTCTTTGCATTTCATCTGGCTCTTATAAGCAAATTCGTCCTGCTCTTCTTTGCTCAGATTGTAAGCTTCTGCGAGATTTTCAGCCGTTACACCCATATGATAATCGTTAAAAATATCCCAAAGTCCATCATAAACCATACCGTCCAGTATTTCTTCTTTAGGCATTCCCATCCTATATCCGTAGCGTGCTTTGTTAAGATAAAATGGCGCCTGGTTCATGTTTTCCGTACCGCCCGCTATTATTGCGTCAGCGTCTCCCGCTTTAATCGCCTGAGCCGCAAGCGCTATTGACTGAACACCCGAGCCGCAAACCCTGTTAATTGTAAAAGCAGGTGTTTCTACAGGTAATCCTGCTTCAAGAGCAATCTGCCTCGATGTATTCATACCCTGACCCGCGCTAAGGATGTTGCCCATAATACAGTCGTCAATTTCTTTTGGATCGATCCCCGTACGGTCGAGTATCTCTTTCACGACAGTAGCCCCGAGCTTAGGTGCAGGCGTGTCTTTTAACGTCCCGCCAAATGCCCCGATTGCAGTTCTTACCGGCTCACTGATATATACTTTCTGCATAGTTGTAGCCTCCCGAAAAATTTATTGTGCAAGTGCGAAAAACTCTATTCAGCCATTTTACATTAAACTTTTTTTTTTGCAAGCTCCAAGCAGCTTTGCTTGACAGCCCGAGTCCGTTTAGGTAACTCGTTAGTACTAAAACTAGGAGAAACTTTGATTGTCCATCACAAGAGTAGCTGTAATTTTCGGCGGTAGATCGGTCGAGCATGAAATATCGATTCTCTCCGCAAAGTCCATAGTCAGCCACATAGACCGGGATAGATTCGAGGTCTTCCCCATATATATAGAAAAGAACGGTAAGTGGAGGGCTGCAGATACCGGGGGATGGCTTGAGGACGGCGGGTTTGAATTTTATCGGGATTCCTTTCTATCTCCCTCACTGAACCCCGAAGAGCGGGTGTTCTACGAGATTACAGGGGATAAAGTTACCGGGGAGCACGAAATCGGCGCTGTGTTCCCGGTACTTCACGGCACATACGGTGAAGACGGTACGGTACAGGGTTTGCTCGAGCTTATGGGCGTCCCGTTCGTTGGAGCTTCGGTGCTCGGTTCCTCTGTCTGTATGGATAAGATAGTCATGAAGGCTGTTTTAAAAGAAGCGGGCCTTCCGGTGGTCGATTATATAGATTTTTATAAGTTCGAGTGGGAATCATCACGCTCACGGATAAGAGCCAGGATACTGGAGGATATGAATTTCCCCTGTTTTGTAAAGTCAGCCGACCTGGGCTCGAGCATTGGAATTTCAAAAGTAAACTCAGAAAGCACTTTGGATGAAGCTGTTAATTTATCCTGCCGGTTTTCAAACCGTATACTGGTTGAAAAGGCTGTAATAGCTCCGAGGGAAATCGAAGTAAGCGTTCTCGGGAACGATAATCCTGCCGCTTCTTGTCCGGGCGAGATCGTGCCAAAGAGGGAATTCTACGATTATACGGCCAAGTATCTGGATGAAGGAACAGGGCTGATCGCCCCCGCTGAGCTCGATCAAGAAGTAACCTCGCGTCTGAGCGAGCTGGCTGTTGGCGCATTTAAGGCTCTTGACTGCAGCGGCATGGGTAGAGTCGACTTTCTAATGGAGACTGCTACGAATGCGATCTTCATAAGCGAAATTAACACCATCCCGGGCTTCACTCAGATAAGCATGTACCCTAAGCTCTGGGAGCTGAGCGGAATCCCTTACACAGAGCTCATTACACGGCTCATAGAGCTTGCTATCGAAAGAAACGAATCTCAAAGGAGCTTGAAAGTCGATATCACGGATATTCAAAAAACGCCCTCCTCTGAATAAAATTTTGCTTATAAATAAGGCCGCCCCAATATGAGCGCTTTTCACTTTGTCTGCTAATTAGCTATAATTACTTAAAATCTTGCATCAGTTATACGGTTCAAGATCATACTTGTGGTATTAATGAAAAAGTTGTCCAATCATGCACGCACAAAAAGAACCAGAGCGACTTAAGAAAAATTTAAAGCTGTTTGACGTATACGCGCTTGCTACAGGCACTACTCTAAGCGCAGGGTTTTTCCTCTTGCCCGGGCTTGCCGCTATACAAGCGGGCCCTGCAATTGTGCTGGCATATCTTATTGCTGCAATACCTCTTATCCCCGCTACTTTCAGTATAGTTGAGCTCACAACCGCTATGCCCCGCGCAGGTGGAGTGTATTATTTTCTCGACCGCTCAATGGGCCCCCTGTTCGGTACCATAGGCGGTATAGGCACCTGGCTTGCTCTGGTGCTCAAAGTTTCGTTCGCGCTTATCGGTATGGGGGTTTATATAGGTCTTTTCGTTCCCGAGCTCCCTATAGTGCCGGTTGCAATAGGAATTGCCCTTGCTCTTGGAATACTGAACATCGTGGGCGCCGGGTTAAGCGGAAGATTCCAGGTAATACTTGTAATAATACTTCTCGGCATCCTGGTCGTGTTTATCGGAGACGGAGTAACGCATGTTCAGACATCTCATTTCGAGGGATTCTTCGACCCGGGGTTTGCCGCAATACTTTCAACCTCCGCTATGGTGTACATAAGCTACGTGGGTATCACTAAAGTTGCGAGCCTCTCAGAGGAGGTTGAAAACCCCGAGCGTAACTTACCTCTGGGCATTTTCCTTGCTCTTGGCACTGCAATATTGGTCTACGGTATCGGCACCGCTTTAATGGTGGGGATTATACCGATAGACCAGTTAAGAGGAGATCTTTCGCCTGTGGCTACAGCGGCTGGGATTATATTTGGCAAGCCCGGGATAATATTGGTTTCTATTGCGGCGCTTCTTGCATTTATTTCAGTTGCGAATGCGGGCACAATGAGCGCCTCCCGCTACCCACTCGCTATGAGCCGCGATCTCATGATGCCGAGCTTCTTTCAGAAACTCGGAAAGAACGGAACGCCCTATGCTGCGATCATAGTTACCGTTCTCTCCATCGTGGTGTTCTTGGCTGTGCTGGATACTTCAAAAATCGTTAAAATCGCAAGCGCATTCCAGCTACTTATGTTTATGCTCATATGTTTTGCAGTAATCGTGATGAGGGAGAGCAAGATAGATTCCTACGATCCGGGGTACCGCTCTCCACTCTATCCCTGGATGCAGATTTTCGGCATACTGGCGTCAATGTGGCTACTGGCTCAGTTGGGCATCTGGACCAAGGTGCTCACGGGCGTTATGGTTCTTTTGGGGGTGCTATGGTACAAATTCTATGTCAGGAAAAAAGTGATGAGGAGCGGGGCCATATACCATCTTTTCGAGCAGCTCGGGCATTCCAGATATGAAGGGCTGGACAAGGAGCTCAGGGGCATATTAAAAGAAAAGGAGCTTAGAAAAGAAGACCCGTTTGACGAGCTAGTTGCGCGGAGCCACGTACTCGATATCAGCTCCAAGGTCGGATTCAATAATATAGTAAGTGACGTAAGCAGGCTTCTATCGGAATTTGTGCCCCTGTCGTACGAGAATCTCAATACAACCTTTATGGAAGGCACGGTTGTGGGCATAACACCTGTAGCTCACGGAGTGGCGTTGCCGCACCTCCGGGTCGATGGTCTAGAACAAATGGAGCTTGTGATGGTGCGCTCAAAACCAGGTATTCACATTAAGTTCAATAACCCTGCAACCGACAGCGAGGAGGAGCAGACGCTTCACGCTATATTTTTCTTCCTGAGCCCTCTGGACAACCCGACTCAGCACCTGAGGATGCTTGCTCAAGTGGCCCGTCATGTGGAAAGCGATACGTTTTTCGAGGACTGGAATATTGCAGAAGACGAGCAGCAGTTAAAAGAAGCGTTAATTCATAACGAGAGGTTCCACTCCATCTACCTTCGTAAAGATACGCCTACCGAGTCCCTCATCGGTAAAGAGCTCAGGGAAGTCAATATGCCGGTTGGAAGCCTGGTCGCCTTAATACGCCGTGATCAACAGATTATAGTACCCAGGGGAAACACTGTACTTAAGGAAAACGACAGGCTTACCGTCATAGGCGAGCCCTCGAGTATGCGTAAATTCCACAAAGAATATATAGGCTGATCTTTTAAAAAAGCTTCAATTTGACCCTCTCTGAGAATACGTGCCGGATATTGGTCTCTGCTCACCGGATAATTCTCGAATATATAGCCGGAAATTCATCTAACTTGATGTATATTTATATAGTTGCATGATCATCGATAAACGGTCTTAATGTTAATAAATATAGCTTTATCATTCTTTTACTCAGGCTTTTAAATGATGGGTTTATGAGAGAGGAAATCACATATGAATAGAGGTTTTATAGCTGCAGTCTTACTGCTTTCATTATCGTTTTATTTCAACGCATCATTCGCAGAAGAAGACGATAGTATAAATCATTCTCCCGATGCCCTTATGCTCCGTTTTCCGGATGTGAGTAAGAGTGAAATAGTATTTGTTTACGGCGGTGACGTTTGGATCGTATCCAGAGAAGGCGGTGTTGCCAGGAAGCTGAGCTCTCCCAAAGGGCGCGAGTCATTCCCCAAATTCTCCCCTGAGGGCGATAAAGTCGCGTTCAGCGGCAACTATGACGGAAACATCGATATCTACATAATCTCAAGCTCAGGCGGTATGCCCGAGAGACTCACTCATCACCCTGAAGATGACTGGGTAGTAGACTGGTACCCGGAGGGTGAGAATATTTTAATGCGCTCAAAGATGCTGAGCCCCAGGGACCGTTACAACCGTCTCTTCCGCCAGCCGCTGCAGGGCGGTATGCCGGAGGTGCTTCCGCTTCCCTACGGCGAGATCGGGAGCTTCAGCCCTGACGGAGAGAGTCTTTCCTTTCAGTATAAGGCCAGACAATCAAATGCATGGAAGCGCTACAAGGGCGGGACTGCTAGCGATCTCTGGATGTACAATCTTCAGAGCCAATCTCTCAAGAAGTTTACGGATTATGAGGGAACAGACGCCCTCCCGATGTGGCACAAAGACACCATTTACTTTCTTTCCGACCGGGGAGTGCAGGAACGCTTAAATATATGGGCATACGATACGGTTACTGAAGAAACAAGGCAGGTTACAGATTTTACCGAATATGACGTTAAATGGCCGAGCCTGGGTCCTGAGAACATAGTGTTTGAAAACGGTGGTGCTCTTTATCTTTTAGACCTTGACAATGAGAGTTATAGTCAGCTCTCAGTACAGGTCCCAGATGATTTGCCCGAGCTCAGGCCGCGTTTGAAAGAAGTCTCAAAGAATATAAACAATTTTTCCATATCCCCGAGTGGAAAGAGGGCTTTATTTGAGGCCCGGGGCGAGATATTCACGGTACCGCAGAGTAGGGGCAGCGTACGGAATCTGACGCAAACTTCAGGAGTAGCTGAGCGCTTTCCCGTATGGTCCCCTGACGGTAAGAAAGTCGCTTATTTTTCAGATAAGACAGGTGAATACGAGCTCTATATACGCCCGAGCGACGGAAAAGGAGAAGAAACCCGCATCACCACAGACGGCGGCGTTTACAGGTTCAACCCCGTCTGGTCTCCCGATAGCAAAAAAATTGCGTACAGCGATAAGACGGGAAGTCTCTTTATTATAGATATTTCCAATAAAAAACCCTCGCTTGTTTCAAAAGACGACAGGGCTCCGATAGGGAGCTACGCATGGTCTCCCGACAGCAGGTGGCTCACTTATCCCTTCACGGCTGAAAACGGCCTCAAGTCGGTCATGATCTACGATACGAAGGACAGGAAGTCCCGGAAGGTCACAACTGATTTCTATAACGATAACTCCCCGGTATTCGACCCCGGAGGCAGGTATCTATACTTTTACTCGGACAGGAGCTTCACTCCTGTGTACGGAGACATGGACGACACCTGGGTATATCCCAACTCAACGGGCGTCTATGCCCTTACGCTTAGAGCAGACACCTTATCCCCCATTGCCCCGAGGAGTGATGAAGAAACGGAGAGCAAGAACGAAAAGTCAGACGAGAATTCCAGCGAATCTGTGAGAATCGACTTCAGTGCTATAGAGGAGCGCGTGGTTAAGCTCCCTGTAAGAGCCGGGAATTTCGGCGCACTAAAAGCCCTCGACGGGAAAGTGGTTTACCTCAGGTTCCCGAGGGCCGGCGCAGCCGATCACGACAGAGCAAACGGCAAGCTTCAGTTTTATAGTCTTCAGCACGGTGCAGAGAAGACTGTGATTCCAAAAATTAACGATTTTGCTCTCTCCTTTGACGAATCCAAATTAATTTACAGATCAGGCGACGTGTACGGCATAGTGGATTTCGGTGAGGGCAAGAACACCGGGCAGGGAAAGATCGATATCTCGAAGTTAAAGACTGAGGTCGATCCTCGTCAGGAATGGGGGCAGATATTTAATGATTCCTGGCGCATTCAGCGTGATTTCTTCTACGACCCGAAAATGCACGGGTTAGACTGGGATGCGGTAAAAGCGAGATATGCAAAGCTTCTTCCCTACATAGCCGACAGGGAGGACCTGAATTTTGTCATAGGCGAGATGATGGGCGAGCTCAACTCCTCACACACCTATATAGGCGGAGGGGACATAGAGGAAACCGATCAGATTTCTGTTGGGCTTTTGGGCGCTGATTTTGAGCTCGACAAGAAAAATAACGCGTACCGTTTTAAGAAGATATACGGGTCTTCGAGTAATCTCCCGGATATCAGATCGCCTCTTAAAGAACCGGGTTTAAATACAGAGGAAGGTGACTACCTTCTCACTGTGAACGGAAAGCCGCTCGATACTTCTAAAGATCCCTGGGCCTCTTTTCAGGGTCTTAGGGGTGAAGTGGTAGAGCTTGGTATCAGTAAATCCGGAAAGTTAAAAGACGCAAAGGAAATACTTATAAAACCCATATCCAAGGACGAAGAACGCAGGCTTCGCTACATGAGTTGGGTCGAGGAGAACAGACTCATGGTCGAGCAGGCAACCGAAGGCAGGGTAGGGTATGTCTATGTCCCCGACACTGGCCGCGGCGGGCAGAACGAGCTTATTAGGCAGTTCGTACCGCAGCAAAAAACAAAAGCGCTAA
>QIHJ01000217.1 GCA_003229065.1 Candidatus Dadabacteria bacterium | reverse complement strand
TGATTCCGGACTATTATAACCTGAAAGGATTCTATTTGGTAAGATTAAATAATAAGCGACCGGATTAAGAGAACTCTTAATCCGGTCGCACTGGAGTGTATTGTTTTTTTATTATGCTGTGAATGACTTTCCGCAGCCGCAGGAACCCGAAGCGTTTGGATTATTAATTGCAAACCCTGCCCCGTTAAGGCCGTCCTGAAAATCGAGTACCGCTCCGTCCAGATATGGCACACTAAGCTCATCTATGGCTACTTTTACTCCTTCGTGCTCGATAAACTGATCCGTTTCTTCAGCCTCATCGTCAAATCCCATCTCATACTCAAATCCCGAACACCCGCCCGGAACGACCCTCACGCGAAGAAACGCGCCCGGTATATCTTCCTCGGATAATAACTTTTTAATCTCTTCTGCCGCTTTCGTACTTACGCTGAACATAAGTTATAACTACCTCCGTACTTTAATTAATTATCAGTTCCTGTAAGTATATGTGTTAATGAACACTAAGGCAATTCCCATGATAAAGATAACAGAGTTTAGTATAGCGGATCTCATGTGAAGGTTGCTAAAATTCTTGCGTAATTGAGGGTAGTTGGAAGAGTTCTCGCCGGCGCTTCTCATTTCTATCCTCACCTCTACAGCCTGAGGCCTTACCACCTGACCGGCGTACAGGGCAAGACCGAGCATAATAAGAAGCCCGAGCGTTCTTATTCCATGTATACCCGTAATTTTGTGATTACCTATAAATAGAAGCAGTAGGGACGATGTGAGGGCTACCAAGCCGCACACGTAAGCTACCAGATAGTACTTGGGGAATATATCCGAGACCACGTTTCCCGCAGTCTCTCTCGGCAGTATTTTAAAAATACTCGGAGCGGCGAAAAAAGAGAAGAAAAAAATAGCTCCTATCCAAAATGAGATAGATAGTGACAGCAGGAATTTTAGGGTTATCTGCATTTTTACTTGAAACTACAGTTCATTAGCATAAGCGTGCACTGTTTGCTTTCGCCTTCAAAAAATGAGGCTGTAAGTGATTTATACTCACCTTGAATGCTCAGGTGGCTTCCTCCCGGAGTATTGTGGAGGACGCTCTGGTATATCGGGGCGTTACAAAAACACTGCACTATTGTCCCGTTTTTCATTACCGCATCCATTGTGAAAGTTCCCTGGGGCGCGTCATGGCAAAGTGAGTGTACTTTTCTCACATGTGACACTTCAATAGTGGATTTGAGCGTTTTGCCTCTGTAAAGACTGTCTGCTGACATAGGCTCGTCCATGTAGGATCCGCAAATTTGATCTACGGATACGGATTTTACCTCACCCGAGTCCTGAGCTACCACAAGGTACGGTGTTCCTACATATATAAGACTTAAAATCAGAGTAAGTAAGAATTTCCGGGAAACAATATTCATAAGCATATTTTCACCTTAGCTTTTTTAATTTCACCCGCGGCTAATAACTCTATTATAACACGCTCAAGTTTGAATATAAAAATTAAGCGGCATAGGGTTTCTAATATCATTCTGAAGGCGGATATTGTCCGGGCCGGCGAACTCTCGAAATAAGCTCCCTACTTGATATTTGATTTCTTCGTAGGGTATAGTGTTTTTTCAATGAATAAGGGTACTTTTCTTATAATAGATACAAGTGAGAATAATTCAGACCTCTTATACAGGACCGGGTTTTTTGTTCCCGACCCTGTAATTTATCTTGAGCATAGGGGAGAAAAAATACTTGTACTGAGCGATCTTGAGATCGATCGGGGTAAGGAAGAAGCTACGGTCGATACGGTTTTATCCTTATCGGAATATCAGAAAAAATTAGTCTCAAAAAAAAGAAAGAATATGACTCTGACCGACATAGCCGATTTACTGCTTAAAGAGCACAAAGTTAAAAGAGCGACTGTGCCTGGCAGGTTTCAGGTCAAATACGCAGACGAGCTCAGGAAAAGGGGATATAACATAGTTCCAAATAAAGATGAGCCCTTTTTTAAGGAAAGGCTCATTAAACAGCCCGATGAGATTGCCGCGTTAAGAGACGCCGTGAGGAAAACGGCGAGGGCTATGGATCTTGCAGTAAGGATGATCGCATCTTCTGAAATTCGAAAAAATAAGCTCTACTTAGATGGCCAGGTGCTTACTTCAGAAAAAGTAAAAGGTGAGATAAACGCCGAGCTTTCAAGGCTCGGATATACTGCGTCCCATACTATAGTGGCGAGCGGCGTACAGTCTTCACTGCCTCACCATACAGGTGACGGCCCGTTATTTTCAGATAAACCCGTTATTATAGATATATTCCCCAGGTCCCAGGAAAGCGGATATTTCGGCGATATGACCAGAACTGTGATCAGGGGAGAGCCCTCACAGGAATTGGTACATATGTACAACACGGTGCTTAAGGGGCAGAAGATTGCCTTAAGCCTGGTGAAAGACGGTGCTAAGGGGCGCGATATACACAGCGCAGTAGTCGATTGTTTTACGAAGGCGGGTTTCCCGACCGGCGAGAACGGAGGCAGGGCAGAAGGGTTCATTCACACTACCGGCCACGGGCTGGGCCTTGAGATTCACGAACCCCCAAGGATAGGTTTCGGAAACGAAGTACTCAAAGCGGGCAATGTGGTAACTATCGAGCCCGGGCTTTATTATAAGAAGCTGGGCGGGGTCAGGATTGAGGACGTAGTAGTCGTAGAGAAGAACGGATGTACCAATCTTACTAAGTATCCTAAGAGATTCAGGGTCAAAGTTTGACTTTGGCTTACTACGCCTCATAGACCATTTTAGGCGAGAGCTATAATATACTTAAGATAAGTTAACAAATTCATGCAGTCTTCAGGGAAATAATGAAAAAAAGTTTCGATGATCTGGTTGCGCTGGCAAAACATTTAAGAAGCCCCGAGGGCTGCCCGTGGGACAGGGAGCAGACGCTCGAAACTCTCAGGCCTTATATAATCGAAGAGGCTTATGAAGTCGTTCAGGCAATTGAATCAGGAGACAGGGACGAGATTATCGAAGAGCTTGGCGATCTTTTCTACGAGATACTTTTCGCCTCCCGGATTGCAGATGAATGCGGAGAATTCGATATAGATGAAGTGATCGACAAGCTCCATATAAAGCTTGTGAGGCGCCACCCCCATGTGTTCGGTGATGAAAAAGCTGCCAATGCCGAGGAGGCCGTAAAGACCTGGCACAGACAGAAGCTCAAGGAAAAATCACGGAAAAGGAGGCTTCTTCATATCCCCCGGACAATGCCGTCGCTACTTAGGGCGCAACGTGTAGGGGAAAAAGCCGGACAAGTCGGTTTTGACTGGTCAAATGCAAATGAGGTCTTGTCAAAAGTAAAAGAGGAGCTTTCAGAGCTCGAAGAAGAGATGAAATCGGGCAATAACGAAGGAATGGAAAAAGAATGGGGCGACCTGGTCTTTTCACTAGTTAATCTGGCCAGACACTTAAAGCTCGACTCGGAGGGCACAGCGCATAAGGCGGTCAACGCCTTCATAGAACGTTTTGGGAAGATTGAGGATTTAGCGGAATCCAGGGGTAAAGAGTTGGCCGATTTAAACCTTGAAGAATTGGACAGGCTTTGGGATGAGGTTAAAAATCAAGAAGGTCAGTAACAGAGCTCAGACTTCTTTTCCAGTCAACATTCCCGTAAGCTTCCACCCGTCGTGTATGTATACGCCGGACTCACTTGCAGAGTCCTCAGTGTATACGAACGAACCATTTTTTAAGCTCTCATCCTGAGAGTCGTAGATCGCAAACGGTACAGGCTCGTTCACATGGGTCCTCAGGTCAATCGGCGTCGGATGGTCAGACATAACGAGTATCCTGTAGTCACCGAAGCGCTTTATACCTTCAAGCACTCTCCCCACAACCCTGCCGTCGAAGTCTTCTATGGCCTGAATCTTAAGCTCGGCCTTTCCTTCATGCCCCGTTTCGTCAGTGGATTCTATATGGATCATAGTAAGGTCGACTTCGTTTAATGAATCAAGCGCATAATCGACCTTGCCCTCATAATTGGTGTCCAGATAGCCTGTAGCTCCCGGAACGTCAATTACCTGAAGTCCTGCATATATTCCTATTCCCTTCACCAGGTCAACGGCAGAAATTACTGAGCCCGTAAGACCATATAGCTTTTTGAATGTAGGCATATTCGGTGCAGTTCCCTGCCCCCATAGCCAAATGCTGTTGGCCGGATTTTGACCCGCCTCTATTCTCTTCTTATTGACCGGGTGGTCTTTCAATATCTCTTTAGATCTTTCAATGAGTTCTTTTAACTTTTCAGCACCCTCACCTGAGGGGAAATATGTCTCAACCGCTTTTCCTGAAATGTCGTGCGGCGGCGTGGTCTGAATATCCGCGTTGCCTCCCGGCCATACTAACAAATGTCTGTAGCTCACGCCCGGGTGGAGTGCGAGGCTGCCTAAGTCGAGCTCCTTTTGGAGATCTGAAATTATCTCGTCGGCTTCCTCGCTGCTGATGTGCCCCGCGCTGTAGTCTTTCATTATAGTGTGTCCGTTTTCTTCAGATAACGTGACCAGGTTGCACCTGAGAGTGACGTCTCCCTCGTCGAGGTTTACACCTATACTTGCTGCTTCGAGCGGGGAGCGGCCTGTGTAGTAAACCATCGGGTCGTATCCGAGCACAGTGAGGTTCCCGACGTCGCTTCCGGGCGGCAGAGGGTCGGGAATGGTTTTGACCATACCGAACATCTGAGCGTGTTTGGCTATTTTATCAAGATTGGGTGTGCGGGCGACTTCGAGGGGGGTCTTTCCTCCGAGCTCGGGGAGCTTGTGATCGGGCATACCATCGCCTTGTAATATTACGTATTTCATGGCCATTGATCTTAAATACTTTTAGGGAATAATCAAGGTCTCTTATGACAGAGAAAATATTGACACTTTCATACTACACGAAAATAGTGTACACTGATACACAAAAAATTGTAAAAAGGTATCGGATATGAAGAAAAATATTACTTTCAGCGCAGATGATGAGATTATTCGGAAAGCAAGGGAGAAAGCTTATAAAGAACGTACTACGCTCAATTCCGAATTTCGCGAGTGGTTAAAACGCTACGTAGGTGTTGATAGCAGATCGGTTAATTTTGATTCGCTTATGGAGTCTTTGAGCTACGCGGACTCAGGCGGTCCGTTTAGTAGGGATGAAATGAATGAGAGATAAGTATTTTTTAGATACGAATATTTTCGTATACTCTTTCAGCTCAGAAGATAAAGATAAGCGGCTTAAGTCTCATGATCTGATTACAAACGCACTGGCTAATCGTTATGGTTGTATAAGCTATCAGGTGATTCAGGAATTTATTAATGTAGCTACGCGTAAATTTGTAACGGCTCTCACCATAGCAGACTGCCGGAAATATCTGAGCTCGGTACTGGTGCCACTGTGCGAGATTTACTCAGGCGAATGGCTTTATTTTCAGGCTTTGGAGATATCTGAGCGGTGGAAATATTCGTTTTATGATTCCTTAATTATCACAGCTGCGATCAGTGCAGAATGCTCGGTTATTTATACCGAAGACCTGCAGCACGGACAGAAAATTCAGGATCTGGAAATTATCAACCCCTTTTTGTGAGTTGCAATCAGTTTATGATAGAGAGCTTTCCCCGAGCTTTACCACCTGTTTCTCTGCGTGGTAAGAGCTTCTGACAAGCGGGCCCGCCTCTACGTGAGGGATGCCTATAATGTTCTCGCCGTAGCTCTTTAGCGAGTCGAATTCAAGCGGGTGGTAGAATTTGGAAACGGGCAGGTGGTCAACAGTAGGCTGAAGGTACTGCCCGACGGTAACTATATCGCACCCGGCCTCTCTTAAATCTTTAAGCGTGTCCAGTATTTCGGCGGTTTCCTCCCCGAGACCGACCATGATTCCGGACTTTGTCAGCATATCTCTGCTCCCGTACAGCTTACTCTCTGAGAGCACCTTGAGTGACCAGTCATAGTTTGCCTGAGGGCGTACAGAGCGCTTCCTCCCGCTCTGTGTCTCCTGTGGAAGCCGGTAGAGTCTGGGTACGGTTTCGATGTTGTGGTTTAGAATGTCGGGGCCCGAGTCAAGCACCTTTTCAAGGGCTTCCGCTTCTCCCTTAAAATCCGGTATCAGGACTTCGATTTTAATACCCGGGGTAACTTGCCTCACTTTTCTAATAGTCTCACCGAATATTGAGGCGCTCTCGTGGTTCCGGTCGTCCCGGTTTACTGAGGTAATAACGATGTGCTTAATGTGGGCATTATTTTCGACTAGCTTATTTACGGCCTCGGCGACCCTCCCGGGCTCCTCCCAATCTATATCTCCGCCCCTTCCGGTTTTTACATGACAGAAGCCGCAGCTCCTGGTGCACGTGTCTCCTAATATCATAAAAGTGAGCGTGCCCGCACCCCAGCACTCCCCGATATTCGGACACCTTGCCTCTTCACAGACAGTGTTCAGGTGGAGGGATCTCATGAGACCCCTTAGATGGGTGTAATTCTTACCTGCCGGAAGCTTTGCTTTTATCCAACTCGGTTTTGCCCGGTTTCTCATACTGATATTATAATCGAGAGCGCTCTTAAGGACAGTTTGTTTTTCAACACCTGTCAATCCAAGGTGTCGACTTACTTGCCTTATGACGGGGAAGAAAACGGCGAGCCGTCTTTTTGCTCTTCCTCGACAACAGCCGGGTCTTTGGAGGTAAGCTCTTTTATATGGGACTGTAGTTCTTTTACCTGCGCCTGCAGATCTTTTATCTTACGTTTTGCGTCTGAGCTTGCGGTCATCGATTGAAGGGCTCCGAACACAAGCGCAACAAAAGCTCCCACGGCGAATGCACCCAGTATAAGGACTATATTCTTTGTAATATAAGGCCCGAGAAAATAGGTGTTAAGGTCGAGCTTTAGCTCAAACGTGTGTGTAAACACATCTAAGTTCTGGGTGTAAATAATTGCGAAAAAGATAATTATGATAACGATGAATATTATTCTCAAAAAACGCATGGGTCATCCCTCCAAAGTTTTAATTTCTTGACTGAGTGTCTCGTAAGTATCTTCCAAGTATTCGGGCATAACTTTTACATCAGCAATTACAGGCATAAAATTGGTGTCTCCGCTCCACCTGGGTACTATGTGATAGTGAAGATGGTCTTCGATCCCCGCTCCCCCTGCTCTGCCCATGTTCATCCCAACGTTGAACCCCTCTGCATTAAAAGCTCCCAGGATATCTATGCACTTGGATGTGAGGTCCATCAGTTCCAGCCTCTCGGCGGAGTTAAGCTCCGAGAGCTTACTCGTATGTTTATACGGTACTGCCATCAGGTGCCCGTTTGTGTAGGGGTAGCGGTTCATGATGATAAACCCTGTTTCACCTTTGTAGAGGATAAGATTTTTTTTGTCATTCTCTTCTTCGGGTTTCCGGCAAAAGATGCATCCATCTTCTTTCTCCCCTTTAATATAATCTATTCTCCATGGGGCCCAAAGCGTTTTCATACTCAATTTATTATATCAACAAGATAGAAAAGTCCAAAACTGGATTTTGTGGGGAACCCAGATAGCCCGTGTGCACTTACACTCGAAAGGATCATATCTAAAAATGCGGACCTTTTCTTGGGAAAATTTACGACCGAGGGCTCTCCTTGGATCCCTCCCATATTGCCGGCTAAAGTTACGGCGTCGTTTATAGTCCCAAGCTCGTCAATAAGCTTGAGCTCTTTTGCTTGCTCCCCTGTGAATATTTTCCCGTCCGCGATCACATCGACCTGTTTCATATCGAGGTGTCTTGCCTTCGAAACGGCCGTTTTAAACTGTAGATGGACATTATCGATAAGCGCCTGTATATATTCGCGGTCTGTCTCGTTCATCTCCCTAAATGGGGAGCCGACGTCCTTGAATTTTCCACTTTTAATTACTTCTACATCCACCTTTGCCCATGCAAGAAGCTTCTCGTAGCTTGCGAACTGGGCTATAACCCCTATGCTGCCTGTAATAGTTCCCGGGTTAGCGAATATCTTCTCTCCGGCGCATGCAATGTAATAACCCCCTGATGCGCCGACTCCGCCAATACTCGCGATAACGGGCTTGTGCTCTCTTAACTCAAGTAGCGCGCTATATATTTCCTGTGAGGGTCCAACAGCTCCACCGGGTGAGTTGATTCTTACTACAACCGCTTTTATACCGTCGTCGTTTTTGATTTTCTTCAGACTTTCCAGATATATCCGTGAGTCGAGAATAACGTCCTCTACTCTCAGCACGGCTACTTTATCTCCGCTTGAGAACCCGCCTTCTCCCGATATTAAAAGACCGCATCCAAGGCCCGCTAGAAATGTGAAAAACAAGAAAACGAGTATTAAGATTGCCAGTAAAAAGCTTCTCAGTTTAACCTACCTCGTCATTTGATATAGATTTAAGCTTTGAGCCAAGCAAGTCGCCCAGTTTAACGGAAGCCTCGCCCTGAGAGGACATAAAATCGGATACACTTTGCTTTTCGCGCCACTGTTCGTACTTTTTCTTACTCAAGTTAACCTGTCTTTTTCTCTTATCAAGTCCGGTAACAAGAGCGGTGATTTCATCGCCTTCTTTAACGTTTTTGGTTATATCGCCGCTTCCTTTTTCATCGCTATACTCGTTTGCCCGAATGTATCCTTCTAATTTATCTTCCAGCTCGAGCACAATACCCCACTCCTTTACGTCCTTTACTTTCCCCGTAACAGAAGTCTTCCGCGGTTTATATTTCTTGAGTGCTTCTTCCCAGGGGTCGGATGAAAGTTGTTTTACCCCGAGCCCTATCCTTTGATTTTTTTCATCGACATTTAAGATGACAACTTCGATCTCTTTGCCTTTTTTGTAAGATTCCTCAGGGTTTACTCTGCCTTCCCATGATATGCTGTCCGGTCTGACAAGACCTACTATGTTTTCCGCCACTTCGACGAATATACCCTTGTCGGTGACGTTGCGAATGGTGCCGTTTATTTTTGAACCCTCCGGGTTATCTTCTTTAAAAAGCTGCCACGGGCTCTGCTCTATCTGTTTTAAACTCAGCGATATACGCCTGTTCTCTGGGTTCACATCCAATATAACTGTCTGAAGCGTGCTCCCCTGCTCTACGACTTCCTTGGGATGTTTGAAACGTTTCGTCCATGTAATTTCAGATACATGCACCAACCCCTCGACACCTGGCTCAAGCTCTACGAAAACGCCGAAATCGGTAAGTGATACCGCCTTACCAGTAATCTGTGTGCCTGGCGTGTATTTATCACGAACCTTTTCCCAGGGGTCGGACGTGGTTTCCTTCAAGCTGAGTGTGATTCTTTCATTATTTTCAATTTTTAGGATGCCTACCGTTATATCGTCGTCAATAGAGACTACATTACTCGGATGGGCGATTCTTCCCCAGGAGAGCTCGCTTATAGGTACGAACCCCTCTATCCCGCCTATGTCGACAAAAACACCCTGGTTTATTATGTTCACAACCTTTCCGGAAACCGTAGTTCCTTGTTCTAGCTTCGAGAGGGTTTCTTTTCTTTGCACTTCCCGTTCTTCTTCAAGAATCGCTCTTCTCGACAACACAACATCACTGTCGGCAAGTTTTATTATTCTTGTTTCAATAGTCTGGCCGATGAATTTATCCAAATCCGCCTGGGGACGAATATCGATTTGAGAGCCCGGTATAAAGGCTCTGATTTCTATAGTTTTTCCTACGTCAGCGATCAAACCGCCTTTTACCTTTCGCTGTACAGTAGCAGTTACGAGTTCGCCCTTCTCGTATGCGTTTTTGAGTATTTCTTTCTCTTTTATAAGCCCGGCCTTGGTTTTTGAAAGCCTTGGCAGCCCTTCATTAATCCAGCTGTCTATGACGACTTCGACTTCTTCACCGACATCGACAGCGAGCTCGCCTTCTTTGTTGTAAAATTCCTGTACGGCGGCTACACCTTCTGATTTCGATCCGAAATCCAGGAACACATCGTCTTTGTCGACCCTAACCACCGTCGCTATAAATATCTTCCCTTTTTCGGGAACATTCATACTCTCGTCTACAAGTTCAGCAAAATTTTTCTCATCTACCATAGAATCGCCTTTTTCATAAGATATAGTGTTTGTCAGTTAACCATCTGTTATCATTAATGAATTAGTATCAGGTAGCGCATGATTTTTAGAAGTCTTGGACTTCCTTAATTATTTTAAATACTACTTCATCAGCGTTAAGATGCGTTGTATCTATTATGACCGCATTCCGGGCCGGATGCAAGGGAGATTCTGAGCGCTCCTTGTCCTGCTTGTCTCTGGCTTCTATTTGCTTGCTTATATCCTCTATATTCGCATCGCTTCCGGATTCATGTAATTGATTCCATCGGCGCTTTGCGCGCATTTCTAACTCTGCATCAAGATAAAACTTGTATTTAGTGTCTGGGAATACGTATGTTCCCATATCCCTTCCCTCTGCCACAATACCGCCTTCTTTTCCTACCCTGCGCTGTATCTCTATAAGCCTCTTTCTTACTATGCCTTTCGTTGCTATGTCGGACGAGAGACGTGAAATCTCAGGGGTTCTTATTTTATCGGTAATATCCTCATTATTTACGAGAACTAAGAGAATGTGGTTTTGATCTCTGGTAAAGGTGATTTCAGTGCGCTTAAGTAAAGATTCAAGCTCACCACTTGAGTTATCAATATTGACCCTCTCCCTTTGTGCCTGAAGCGCTATAGCTCTGTACATAGCTCCGGTATCAAGGTAACTCAGGCCTAATTTCTCAGCTACTGCCTTAGCGGCCGTGCTCTTCCCGACACCGGAGGGCCCGTCTATCGTGATTATAGTTTTTTCAAACATGGTTTTCGTTAATTAGCCGGATACTTGATTTAGTCAGATATCCGGGGTTTGTTTGACTAGATACGTACTTATCTCCTCAGGTGTCGTAAATCATGAAAAAAGCCTGGATATGACACCGATACGCATTCAGCTCCTTTAATTTCGGTCTCGCCCTCGGCACATGTGGCCGCAACGGCAATCGCCATAGCTATCCTGTGGTCCCCCCAGCCCGAGCACTTTGCGCCTCTTAGGGCTCCGGTTCCTTTGATCACCATACCGTCGTCCAGCTCTTCAATAGATGCGCCCAGCTTTCTTAGCTCTGTAGTCACGGCTTTTATTCTGTCGGTCTCTTTTACTCTAAGCTCCCGCGCTTCTCTGATTACGGTCTCACCTTCGGAAAAGCAGGCAGTGACTGCTATAATAGGTAGCTCGTCGATTGCCTTTGGTATCATATTCCCCTTTATTTCAAGAGCTTTTAGATCACTTGATCTTACGAGGATATCGGCAATGGGCTCACACCCTGCGTCGGAGTAATTCGATATCTCTATATTTCCGCCCATTTGCTTAAGAATATCGATTATTCCTGTGCGTAAGGGGTTGATCCCGACATTCTTTATAAGCACTTCGGAGCCC
>QIHJ01000220.1 GCA_003229065.1 Candidatus Dadabacteria bacterium | reverse complement strand
GAAATTGGGAAGTATACCTTGGCCCCCTCGAATACGATCTTCTTAAGCCCGTAGGATACAACCTCAGCGAAACTCTCAATTACGGTTGGTTTGGATTTCTTGCAAGGCCTCTCCTTGACTTTCTCAAATGGCTGAACCTCTATTTCCACAACTACGGAATATCGATTATTGTGATCACGGTTATAATACGAGTCTTGTTCCTGCCCCTTACTGTCAAGACGATGGTGTCCATGAAGCGGATGCAGGTGAAGATGGAAAAAATCAAGCCTAAGATGGACGCCCTCAAAGAGAAGTACAAGGACGACAAGGCTAAACAGAATTCAGAGCTTATGAAGCTCTACTCGAGCCACGGCATCAATCCGCTCAGCAGCCTGGGCGGCTGCCTTCCGCTTTTAATACAGCTTCCGGTTTTCATAGCGCTATACGACGTTTTTCTAAATTCAATTGATCTAAGACACAGCTCGTTCCTCTGGATAACAGACCTGGCCGAGCCCGAAACCCTTTTCGATATACCGTTCATCGGAGTCCCGTTCAGAATACTTCCGCTCGTAATGGGGGCGTCGTGGTTCATTTCTCAGAAAATGACTCCTATGGCGATGGGCGGAAACGAACAAATGCAGCTTCAGATGAAAATGATGCAATTTATGCCTATAATCTTTACTGTTTTATTTTGGGGACTGCCGTCTGGTTTGGTACTCTATTGGACAGTAAGCAATATACTTTCAATAGGTCAGCAAATATATGTAAACCGAAAGGTCTTGTCTCCAAAAGGAGGATAGCAATGCCGATAGTCATAGAAAGAGAAGGGAAAACAGTATCCGAGGCAACGGTTAGCGCCTGTGAGGATTTGGGTATTCCCCGAAGCGAGCTCGAAGTAGAGGTGCTGAAGGAGGGCTCAAAAGGTGTATTGGGTATCGGGGTAAAAAACGCCAAGATAAGGATTACCGTAAAGGACGAGAGTCTGAGCGAGAAAGGGCTACAAGCAAAGAAGGTGCTTGAGGAAATTCTTAGTTACCTTGTGCCTTCCTGTACTGTCGGTATCCGCGAGAATCCGGACAAGATAAAATTAGATATAAGAAACACAAACGACAAGGGACTCCTTATAGGGAAAAAGGGCGAGATGATAAAGGCTATGGAATACATAGTAGGAAAGGCGGCTGCCCGGCGATGTGACGACGGAAGGGAGAAGAGGGTCTCTATCGATGTAGACGGCTACAAGCGCAAGCGTGAAGATACTATTTCCAGGGTTGTAAGAGATACGGCTAAAAAGGTAAGAAAAACAAGGAAGCCGGTTTCGCTTAACCCGATGTCGGCCTCTGAAAGAAGGATTGCTTATATCACTCTCAAGCGCGAAAGCGGCGTGAGTTATGAAACCAAGATGGAGCGCAATGAAAAACGTATTATTATTACGCCTTCGTCCAAGAGCCAGGCGTGATAGGGAGAACATTTAAACTTAATTCCTGCGAGGAGAATTAAATGACTAAAGAGAAGAAATCTTCCAAAACTGAAGACGAATATATCGCCAAAGAAGAAGCCGAAAAAATAAAACGCCTGCAGGATAAATTAAAGGAAGAGGCGGAGGCTAAACAAAGAGCGGAGATTCAGGCCGCATGCTACATGAAATGCCCGAAATGCGGAGGAGAGCTTGAGGAAATTATGTTCCGGGGCATTAAAATCGACCGCTGCACCTCATGTGACGGTGTTTGGTTAGATGAAGGTGAGCTTGAGAAGCTTGCAGGCTCCGATGATGCAAACATAGTCGGCGGTATACTCGGGTTTTTCAAATCAGAGGGTTAAGGGCTCAATCGTGCCTTACTCTAAGCGCAGCGAAAAACTCTTTTAAGAGACGCGAGCAATCTTCAGCGCATACCCCTTCTCTGTAATCTATACTATGATTTAGCTTATTGTCGGTCCCTATTTTGTACAGCGACAATACCGCACCCGCCTTCGGGTCCCTTGCGCCGAATACCAGGCGACTTATTCTCGATAGAACTATTGCCCCTATACACATCACGCAGGGCTCTAATGTGACGTAAAGTGTGCATCTTTCAAGTCTCCAGCTATTTATATTCTGAGATGCTTTTTTAATGGCAACTACTTCAGCGTGGGCTGTAGGGTCGTTTGTGGTTTCTCTAAGGTTGTAAGCAGAAGAAATAACTTTATCGGAGCTGTCGGTGATTACAGCCCCTATGGGTACTTCACCCAAGCGCCCGGCCATCAGAGCTTGTTCGATAGCCAGGCGCATGAATTTTTCATCGTCTTTCATTTATTGATATAGCTCTAATTCTCAACTATTTAAACCCTTACTTTCTGGCGCTAAACTTAAGACCCGTAGTACTTCGGTCCCAGGTCTTATCTGTAATTTCTTTTATTTCCGCAACTTTTATCTTCTGTGTGGCAGTTACCGGGAAACCATCCTCGTAAACCTCGATGAACCTCGGCACCATAGCCACTATAACCCTCTCGGCCATCCATTTACTAAATTCCACAGGGTCGAACTCCTCTCCCTGCTTAAGGGTTATGTTGAGCTTTATTTCATCGTCCGCTACGTTGGGGAGCCTGATTCCAACAGCTACTGCTTCCTGTATGGCGTCGTACTGCATAGCCTCGTCCTGAACCGCTATCGGATCTACGTTCTCTCCCGACACCCTTATCCTGCTGAATCTGCCTACGAAGTAATACCTGCCGTCTATACCTCTTGCAAAGAGGTCGTCAGAGTTAAAGAAGCCCTCATCATCAAACGCCTCTCTCGTTCTTCTCTCGTCTTTAAAGTACTCGTTTAGCGTCGTATGCGGTACGAGCGGCTTAATGAACACAAGTCCTTTAGCCTCATCAGGCGGTGTCGGATCTTCATAAGGATCCCAGAACGGTCTAAGCACTTTGTCCGGGTCCTGAGGGTCTCTGAGCTCGACATAGTATCCCTCCATCGGGAATCCCGAAGAGCCCGGGCGGTGGTCTTCCGGGTCTTTCCAGAGCACCATGCCCATCTCGGTTGATCCGTATCCGTCGATCACTCTTACGCCGAAGCGCTCCTGAAACTCATCCAGGTTCCGCGGCGCAGGGGAGCCGAGCATAATACGTATCTTATGTTTTTTGTCCCAATCCGTAGGTTCGGCAGCCCATAAATACTCCGCTACCGCGCCGAGCATATTCACGCAGGTTGCTCCGCAGTCAGCCGCCCATTGCCAGAACTTAGAGGCCGAGAACCTGGTAAAGAACACTGCTGTCGCTCCGGCTCCCATAGCGCTGAACAAGCACATCACCTGAGCGTTCGCATGCCCGAGTGACAATACGCTCATTAGCGTATCCTCACTTCGCACACCCTGCTGCTGCAGATAAGCGCGCACGGTCATTACCACACCTCCGTGGTCTCTTGCCACCCCTTTGGGCATCCCTGTTGTTCCAGATGTGAACATACATCTTTCCATATCATCAGTCGATACGGGGACCTCTGTATTCTCAGTTGAAAACCTGTCGAATGTCGAGAAAGGGAATGTTTTTATACCCCCTATATCGCCCGGAACCGTGCCCGGGTCACCTGTAACGAATATAATTTTAAGGTTCTCCAAGGTGCTCGCTATCTCTTCCATGAAAGGCAAGCTTCCCGGATCTACTATAAGGGCTACCGTTTCTGAATAATTAATTACATATGCGAGTCTCTCGCCCTTTTCGTCCTTATTGATCGGAACCTGCACGCCGCCAATTTTATGTATCGCGATTATTGAGGCTACGTATTCAGAGCAGTTCAGCATGTACATTCCCACTTTATCGCCCTTACTCACTCCGAACTCATCTTTAAGGCCGTTTGCTACCTTGTTTGCCCACTCGTTTGTTTCTTTATATGTATAACTCTCTGTCACTACGCCCTCAGAGTTTGCGACACGGAACATATCTTTATCCGGGAACTGCTCTGCCCCCATCTCAAGACATTTCGTAATCGGCTGCCACTGTGAGGTGTCTTCGAAATTTCCAAACGACAGTACTCCTTCGCCCAGGTACTTTTGGTCCCGGGGTTTAAATAATAAACGCATTGAATTCCTCCTTGACTATTTTGTATATTTTTTTGACCCAAGAATTATATATCAAGAATAATATATGTTGAAAACGCTTATTCTGCAACATAAAGCTGCTAAATTGTTTGAGGGTACGCTAAAAACTCAGGTGTTTTAGATTTCGATCTCTTGCCGCATCCCGCGCTTATGTCCCAATTTGTATCTGTAAATTAGGACTGTTATATATTTTTATTCAAACTGTGCTAATATTCGGTCTGACCGAGTGGTATAGCTCTTGTTAGTTTTTTCAAATTCGGGAAAATGGTAGAGGGATTATTTAAGTGAGGTATGGTATAGCAACACTCTTTGAGGCTTATACTTGGACATCTTAATCATAATACTCTATTTCGTTATCGGGCTTGTGGCGCTTTATTTCGGCGGTGAAAGGCTTGTCAGCGGTGCTTCCAATCTGGCGCGTATGCTCGGGATCAGTCCTATGGTAATAGGGCTAACCGTAGTTGCGTTCGGTACATCGTCTCCTGAATTTCTGGTTTGCATAATGGCAGCCCTTCAGGGATCAAGTGACATTGTGGTCGGCAACATCGTCGGCAGCAACATTTCAAATATAGCTCTTATTCTAGGAGTGTCAGCGATCCTGTGCCCTATTGTAATTAATGTAAAGCTCATAAAAGTAGAAGTCCCTATAATGATTCTTCTAACTTTACTCCTGTACATTTTATCTATAAGGCATCAGATCGGTCGCCTCGAGGGCGGGTTTCTCTTTGCCGCTATTATAGCGTTTACGGGTTACAGTTATTATACCGCTCGCAAAGAACCCTATAAATCCAAGGCCGGATTTGAAGAAATTAAAAAGAACGGTGGCTACTTAAAACAAGCGGTTTTCCTGGTCCTCGGTCTGGCGGGTTTGATAATCGGCGCCCGCCTGCTGGTTGATTCAGCTATCACGCTTGCTCAAATGTTCGGCGTTAGCGAATTTATTATCGGTATTACAGCCGTAGCCATAGGGACGTCGCTCCCCGAGCTTTCGACTTCTATAGTCGCGGCTCTCAGAAAAGAGCAGGATATAATAGTTGGCAATATAATAGGGAGCAATATATTCAACATAGGGATACTCGGTCTTGTATCAGTGATACAGCCCATAACGGTTGAGCCTTCGCTTCTGCGCTTTGAATTCCCCGTCATGATCTTTTTTACGATTCTGGTGCTCCCCTTAATGAGAACCGGATTCCGGGTGAGCAAGAGAGAAGGGATAGTTCTTCTGTTGCTGTACGCGGTTTTTATGTTCTTGCTTTTTAATCCTATCTGGCTCTGAACTTAATCCCCGCTTTGCTGCGGTCCCAGGTCTTGTCGGTAATCTCTTTTATCTCAGCCACCCGTATCTTCTGCGTAGCCGTTACAGGGAAACCCTCTTCGTAAACTTCTATAAACCTCGGCACCATAAATACGGGGGATTTCTCGGCCATCCACATTGAGAACTCAGCCGGGTCAAACTCCGCTTCCTTCTTAAGAGTAACATTGAGCTTTATTTCATCATCTGCTACGTCGGGCAGTCTTATACCTACCGCTATAGCTTCCTGTATAGCCCCATACTGCATAGCCGCGTCCTGTACCGCTATCGGGTCTACGTTTTCTCCCGACACCCTGATCCTGCTGTAGCGTCCCTGAAAATAATATCTCCCGTCCATTCCCCTGGCGAAAAGGTCGTCGGAGTTAAAAAATCCGTCGTCGTCAAACGCTTCCCTTGTTCTTCTCTCGTCTTTAAAGTATTCGTTTAGCGTAGTGTGCGGGATAAACGGTTTTATAAAGAGGAGCCCCTTAGCCTCTTCAGGTGGCGTAGGCTCTGCGGTCGGGTCCCAGAACGGGCGCATAACCCTACTTGTATCCAATGGGTCCCTTAGCTCAACGTAGTACCCTTCCATCGGGTAGCCTGAGGAGCCCGGGCGGTAGTCTTCGGGGTCTTTCCACAGGACCATCCCCATCTCTGTGGAGCCGTACCCGTCTACAGCCCTGGTGTTGAACCTGTCCTGAAACTCCTGTAAGTTCCGGGGCGCAGGTCCGGAAAGCACCATCCTCACCCTGTGTTTGCTATCCCATTGTGTGGGCTCGGCTGCCCAGAGGTACTCAGCAACTGCCCCGAGCATGTTTACGTGAGTAGCGTTGCATTCAGTGGCCCATTTCCAGAAATTAGAAGCCGAAAATCGGGGATAGAACACGGCAGTACACCCTGACCCTATCGCGGTAAAGAGACACATGACCTGAGCGTTTGCGTGTCCCAAAGTGAGGACGCTCATAAGGATGTCTTCACTCCTTACTCCCGACTGCTGTATGTATCCGCGCACCGTAAGCACTACGCCCCCGTGGTTCCGCGATACCCCTTTGGGCATCCCTGTTGTCCCTGAGGTAAACATACACCTCTCGATGTCCTGGGTTCCTACATCCACTCCGGCGCTCACCGATGAATACTCGTCGAAGACTGAAAAGGGAAGGGTTTTTATATTACCCGTCAGGGTGGGTACGCCGGCCGGTTCACCTGTAACGAAAATGACTTTAAGGCTCTGTAGGCCCTCAACAATCTCCTGAATTATAGGAAGGCTTTCCTGGTCAACAATAAGGGCCGTCATCTCAGAGTAATTAATTACGTATGCGAGCCTCTCACCTTTTTCGTCTTTATTTATCGGCACCTGTACTGCACCTGTTTTATGTATCGCCAGTATCGAAATCACATATCCAGAGGAGTTGAGCATGTAAATCCCGACCCTATCGCCCTTTTTTATCCCAAACTCGTCTTTAAGACCGTTCGCGACTCTGTTAGACCAGGTGTTCGTTTCCTCATATGTGTAGCTCTCAATCAGGTTCCCGTCCCTGTCGGCAACCCGGAACATTGTTTTCTCAGGAAACATTTGTGCGCCCTCTTCCAGGTAGCGGGTTACGGGCAGCCACTCGTACGTTTCATCGAATGTTCCGAATGGAAGAGTTCCCTCTCCGACATATTTCTTATCACGGGGCTTGAAGAGTAGGCGCATAATTTGATCTCCTTATTAAACACTTTATTTTACCTAATATATAGCAGGCCGATGACTCCAAAAACAGTTCCGAAAGAGGAATAACTCCGAACGAGCGCTTGCTCGGTAATATTCTAAACGCTTATATTTTCAAGTCAACAATTCGTTCGGCCCATTATAAAAGCAACAGCAATATAAAACGTTTAGATTTATTTTCAAGCCGATCCTTATTAGTATTTAACGATGGTATCCGTGTGATTAGGATATGGTATTTTGGGTAAGTCTGATAAAATTCCCGAGCAGGTCTTTCCCGCATTTCGTAAGTATCGATTCGGGATGGAACTGTACGCCTTCAAGTAAAAGCTCCTTGTGCCTTATCCCCATTATCTCCCCTTCGTCGGTCCAGGCTGTAATTTCAAACAGATCGGGCAGCGTCTCCTTCTCTACCAGGAGCGAGTGATATCTTGTTGCCTCAAAGGGGTTGGGTATGTCTTTGTATATACCCTTGCCGTCGTGGTGTATTAATGAAGTCTTACCGTGGAGCAGCCTGTCCGCCCTTATGATCTTAGCCCCGTATGCGTATGCTATAGACTGATGACCGAGACAGACCCCGAGCACTGGTATTCGTCCTGCAAACTCTTTTATCACATCGACAGATACGCCCGCCTCTTTTGGCGTACAAGGCCCGGGCGAGACGACTATGATATCCGGGTTCAGTCTTCCTGCATCCTCGAGCGTTATTTTATCGTTTCTATACACCTCTACATCCTGCCCGAGCTCAGAGAGATAATGGACCAGATTATATGTAAAAGAGTCGTAGTTATCTATCATCAATATCATACTTTATAGTCCCTGTTTGGCTGCTTCGACAGCTCTTACAAGCGCTTTTACTTTATTTACCGTCTCCTCAAATTCTCTTTGTGGATCAGAGTCTGCCACAATTCCGGCCCCAGCCTGTATGTATATCTCGTCCCCTTTTATAACGAAAGTTCTAATAGTAATGCATGTATCCATATTCCCCGAAAAGCCGAAGTACCCGACAGCGCCCCCGTAAGCGCCCCTTCTTTCGGGCTCGGTCTCCTCTATAATCTCCATAGCCCTTACTTTAGGGGCTCCCGATAGTGTACCCGCCGGGAAGGTTGCTTTTACTACGTCGAAGGCGTCTTTCCCGGGCTGGAGTTTCGAGGTGACGTTCGATACTATATGCATCACGTGTGAGTATTTCTCTATAATCATCAGCTCGTTCACATGCACTGTGCCGGTCTCGGATATCCTGCTCAGATCGTTTCTGGCAAGGTCCACGAGCATTATGTGCTCCGCCCTCTCCTTGGGGTCCGCGAGAAGCTCTTCTTCAAGTTTCAGATCATCCTCCTCAGTGTTACCCCTGGGTCTGGTGCCTGCAATCGGGCGGCTCAGCACCTCTCCGTCTTCAACTCTGACCATCACTTCGGGGGAAGAGCCCACGAGAATCTCTGAGTCGGTTTTAAAATAGAACATATAGGGCGAGGGGTTCAACACCCTGAGCGCCCTGTATAGGTCAAAGGGATCGACGTCGAGCTTTGTTTTCCAGCGCTGTGAGATTACGGCCTGTATTATATCTCCCGCCTTTATATATTCCTTTGTTTTTCTGACTGCCTCTTTGTAGTCCTCAGGCTTAAAATTCGACTCTAGCTCGGGTGGTGTGTTTTTATCAATACTCTTTTTTGTTGTACCACCCTCAAAACTAAGTGGTTTCTTGAGCTTCTGGGTTATCTCTTCTATTTTATTTACAGCGTTTTCGTAACACTCTCTCGCTCTTTCGGGGTCCTCAACGTGGGCGTTATAAATAATCTTTATTTTATGGTTTACGTTATCGAATACCAGTACCGTGTCAGTAATCATAAACAGCGAGTCCCAGAGCTCGAGCTCGTCCTCTCCAAGCTCCGGAAGGTCCTCTACGAAGCGCACTATATCATAGCTGAAATACCCTACAGCTCCGCCGTGAAACCTTGGGAGCCCTGGTTCTGCGACTGGTCTGTATCTTGAATGCAGCTTTCTCAGCTCATCTATCGGATCACCTTCAATATTTACAGTCTCACCGTTTTCGATGATCTCAATTCGGCTGCCCTTAGAGCGGAATATTACCGAGGGCTCCGTACCTAAAAAGCTGTAGCGTCCCCACTTCTCACCGCCCTCTACGCTCTCTAACAGAAAGGAATAGCTGCCTGTTTCTATCTTCCTGAACGCAGACACAGGGGTATCAAAGTCGGCTAGAATCTCTTTCCAAACCGGTATCAAATTCCCTTTATCAAGCTTCTTTTCAAACTCCTCAAATGTGGGGAAAATCATGGCAACAAAGGATAAAAGCCCGAATATTAAAGTCAAGCTGCACTTTTATTGTTCACCCGATGCTGTATGATAATCCCAAATTAATTCAGGAGAGCAAATCGATGTCGCGCATAAATCCAGAGATCTTCAGAGAGTACGATATAAGGGGAATAGTTGGTAAAGACCTGGACGCAGAGGTCTTTCAAACTATCGGGAAAGCATACGGCGCGTATATGGCTGAAAAGGGCGCAAAAAGTGTATCCGTGGGGAGAGACTGCAGAGTGAGCTCTCCCAAGTTGTCAGAGGCTTTCATAAATGGCCTAAACGCAACGGGTGTAGATGTTTTAGATATAGGCATGGTCTCTACTCCCATGCTCTATTACTCCCTCTACAACCTGGATGTGCAGGGCGGGGTAATGATCACGGCAAGCCACAACCCGGGGGAATATAACGGGATCAAGCTCTCGGACGGCAAAGAGTCCCTGTTCGGCGAAGAGATAAGGAAGATCGGACGGATAGCCGAAGCGGGAGAATTCCCGGTAGGTAACGGCACGTCTGTACGGGTCGATGTCCGTGGTGCATATATAGATTATTTACTTCAGAATATCGATATTAAGCCAGGGCTCCGGATTGCCGCCGATTACGGAAACGGCATGGTAGGGGTAGCGGGCCCCGAAGTTCTCAGCAGGTTCGGCTGCGAGGTAACCGGGCTCTACCCCGTGCCGGACGGCACTTTCCCGAACCACCATCCAGACCCCACGGTAGAGGAAAATTTGGCGGATATGATAAATGCCGTTAAAAGCGAAGGTCTTCAGCTGGGAGTAGGGTTTGACGGAGACGGCGACAGGGTAGGAGTCGTTGATGAGAACGGTAATATAATATGGGGCGACATGCTTGTTCTCATTTTCGCAAGGGATATAATCCGTGATAACCCCGGGGCTACTATAATCGGTGACGTCAAATGCTCTAACCGACTATTTGGCGGTATTGAGGAAGCAGGGGGCAGAGCGATTATGTGGAAGACGGGACACTCGCTAATAAAGAGCAAGATGCGGGAAGAGGGTGCGGTTCTTGCGGGTGAGATGAGCGGCCATATATTCTTCGCGGATCGCTACTTCGGCTACGATGATGCCCTTTACGCAGCGCTACGAATAATTGAAATAGTGTCCAAGACCGGTAAATCAGTGTCGCAGCTGCTCCAGGATGTGCCACCGGCTATATCCACTCCTGAAATACGCGTCGACTGTCCGGAAGAGATAAAATTCAGCCTGGTAGAGGAAGTAAAGAAAGAGCTTTCAAAGGACAACGAGACAGTAGACATAGACGGCATCAGAGTCGAGTTCCCGGACGGCTGGGGTCTCATAAGGGCGTCTAACACTCAGCCCGCGCTCGTTCTCAGGTTCGAGGCACAGACAGAAAAAAGACTAAGTGAAATCCGCTCTCTAGTGGAAGGTGAGCTCAGTGCGGCTAGGGAAAGATTATCGGGTTAATGAGTTTTACTCCCGGATAGATGGTTCTAAAATTTTAACTCTTAAGGTGCGTTAGGTCTTCAAGTAATGATTCCAGGTTCTCAATACTTATCTCATATTTCTCGGATATTCTCTCAAGCTCGCCTTTGGGCAACTTTTCACTTGCAGTTGATCTATCGTACAGCTCTATTTCAGGCTCCCACGAGTTTTGTCTCAGCGCAAGCTGCGCTACATCCCACCTTGAGTAATGCCCGAGTGCATCGAATACCGCTTTTACGGCCTTAATCTGATTAGCGTAGCACTCAGCGTATAGAATCGCGTCCTTCTCGAAGTTGGGCTCGGCCAGGTATCTGCCCCCCGGGTTAACTATAGCGCTTCCCCCCGAGGCCCAATCGTAGTTCATATGGTCCCCGTCTCTTATGGAATGCCACTTCTCGGGGAAGTCTTCCGCGTCCATGTATCCGCACCCGCTCAGTACGAACGCCCCCGCTTCAAACGCATGCACTTTTATCAGCGACTGAAGGGTACAGAGTGCGCCTCCGGGGCTCGTGTCGGCATCGAGCAGCTTGTCCTCGCCCCGTTTCCAGTTGCCGGGCCATACTGCTATATGAAACTCCTCTCCTCTGTTAATCATCGCAGCGCGTAAGAGCGGCAGATGGTTCTCCCAGCAAATGAGCCCTCCTATGCGCCCTATATCGGTCTCGAAAACGTTTATATCGCTTGCGTCTCCCCTGCCCCAGTATAATCTTTCGGTGTAGGTCGGCATCAGCTTTCTGTGCCGCCCCATGACGCCGCCGTCCCTGTCTATAAATAGAAGGGTGTTGAATACGGTCCGGCTCCCGACCCTGTCATCAAGCTCGTTACAG
>QIHJ01000275.1 GCA_003229065.1 Candidatus Dadabacteria bacterium | reverse complement strand
AGGGGAGCCCTGTTAAATTGTAGTATCTGACGAGGGGGTTTTCCCAGTTTAAAACGTCTAATTCTTTAAGTGCGAATGTGTTTTGGCTCCGTGCGCTTTTCTCAAGCTCGGGCTTTACTGCTTTGCACGGCGCACACCAGTCCGCGTAGAACATAAACACCGTGTACTTTCCGTAGTCGATATAGTCGATCAGGTCTATCAATCTTCCCCTGCTTATAACCTCGACATTCTCGTGCTTAGGGCTGACATTTTGGCTTGAATATGCTTTAGATGCGGTGTGCTATAACCCTCGGGGCAGGGGACTCTGCTGTGGTGAGTTACTGTTCCCTCTTTGTCTCTGCATTCATACAACTCAGCCAGAGCGTAATGCGGCAGCACTAATACAAGGGGGCTAATGATGAGTAATTTCGTAACAAGTCCAAAGAGTTTCGTTAGCATAGATTCATTTAATCGAATATGAGGGTCCTGTTCCCGTATACAAGGATTTTGCGTTTCAGGTGGTACCATATCGCCTGAGAAAGGACTGCTTTTTCGAGGTCCCTCCCTTTTCTTATCAGGTCTTCCACGCTGTCTTTATGAGACACGCCCACGACGCTCTGCTCAATTATCGGCCCCGCGTCAAGCTCCGGCGTAACATAATGGCTCGTGGCCCCTATAATCTTCACCCCTCTCTCGTAAGCCGAATGATATGGTTTAGCTCCGGGGAAAGCAGGCAGGAACGAATGGTGGATATTAATTATTTTATTGGGGTAGTGGCTGACGAAGTTATCGCTCAGTATTTGCATGTATCTGGCCAGTACTACAAAATCGATATTGTATTTTTGAAGTAGCTCAAGCTGCTCTTTTTCGGCTTTATACTTATCCTCTTTAACGTTAGGGGTAATATGAAAATCGATCCCGAATTTCTCCGCCACCTCTTCAAGCTCACTGTGGTTGCTTACTATGAGCGGTACCTCCACTTTCCACTCTTCAGCCTGAATCCTGGATAGGATATCGTAGAGGCAGTGAGAGAGCTTCGATACGAAGATCGCCATCCGCGGGGTGTAGTCCGAGAAATAAAGGGACCATTTAATATTGTGCTTATCCGCTATAAGCGTCTGGAAATATTCCCCTATTTTCTCAGCCGGGACCCTGAACCTCTGAAGGTCCCACTCGACGCGCATGAAAAATATCTCCTGGTCCGAGTCCACGTGCTGCTCTAGGAATATGATGTTACCCTCGTTTTTGAATATAAACTCTGTAATTGCTGAGACCAGACCCTGACGGTCAGGGCAGTGGATCAGCAAAATTGCAGATCTGCTTGTGGTATCGTTGTCAGGCTTACTCATAGTGTTCAACGGAATATATTATGATTTAATGTCTTCCCATAAGCTCGTAGATTTGGTCGTCTGAAAGACCGAAGTAGTGGGCTATCTCGTGCTTAAGCACTTCATCGACCCTGTCTTCTATCTCTTTTTCGTTCCTGCAGACTCTCTCGATATCCTTTTGATAAAGCACTATCTCGTCAGGAGTCCTTACACCCTGCCATATGCTCCTTTGGGGGAGCGGCGTCCCTCGGTATAGTCCCAGAAGGAGACCCTTGCCCCTGATTTCAAGCTTTTCCAGATCTTCCCGGCTCGGGTAGTCCTCGACAGTGATAACAACGTTATCTATCTTATCCCTGTACTCCTCAGGGATTCTGTCATATGCCTTCTCTACGAGTTCTTCAAACTTTTTCTTATTCAATTGAGCTCTTTGTAGCAGGGAGATTTAAATCCTATAAATTCTATATTAACTTAGGAGGGGTTTCAATCTTGTATATTAGGGGTGTTTAGACCGCCGGGCTTGTTCTCTTTTTTGACCGGCTCTTCGATCTTCTCTTCACTCCCGGGCTGCTTATCATCCAGAATCTCAGTAACCGAGCGGCGGAACTCATCTGTCCCCTCAGAAGAGATTTCCTTAAGCGACTCTTCGAATATACTCTTTAAGTGTTTTTTGTCCGAGCCTGAATTTCCCATTTGCTTCATGTCTAAATGTGAATCTGACTTAATTATAATGCCTTTATTGCCGCTTGGGGGAAAATTTTCGGGTGTCAGAAAATTGATTTTATTAATAGGCCTATGCTACTTTTTTTAAGGCAGAACAATCTAATCTTTTATACTAACAATTACGACAAGAGGTGATCTTATGAATAAATCTGCGTATGTACTGAGCCTATCATTAATGCTTACGATTATTTGTCTTTTAAGCGGAGGTGTAAATTCCGAGGAAATAAATATGCTAGATAACTCACAGCCCGTTGAGCTCGGACAGGTAGATTGGATAAGAAGCTTTGATGAAGGGGTCAGGGTTGCTAAGAGTCAGAACAAGCCGCTCCTGGTTCTTTTTCAGGAAGTCCCCGGCTGCAGTACGGCATCGGGTTACGGTAAAAACGTGCTGAGCCACCCTCTCATAGTCGAGGCAATTGAAACCCTGTTCGTTCCTGTAGCAATATATAACAACGAAGGCAGGGAAGACTCTAAAGTGCTGAAATCGTTCGGCGAGCCTTCATGGAATAACCCCGTTGTGAGGATAATAACGCCCGAGCGTAAAGAGCTAGCGCCCAGGCTTAGCGGTGATTATACGAAAGCGGGACTTGTGCAGACTATGATCGATTCGCTTGAGAAAAGCGGAAGAGAAGTGCCTCAGTACCTGATTTTATTAAACAAGGAGTTAAGAGCCCGCTCAATCGGAGTAGACAAAGCTACCTTCGCTATGCATTGTTTTTGGACAGGTGAGGGCAAGCTCGGCGCGATAGACGGCGTTATTTCAAGCAAGCCCGGGTTTATGGGCAGGAGTGAAGTAGTCGAGGTTGAATTCGATCCTTCCGTAATATCTTACGGCGAGCTAGTTAAAAGAGCTAAGCAGCGAGGTGTTGCAAGCCGGGTCTTCGCCCGTAACAGTAATCAACATGACACGGCCGCAAGTATAGTAGGGGGGTCCTCAGTCAGTAGTGAGTCGAGCTTCCGCTCGGATAGAGAGCCCAAGTACTATCTTTCGAAAACCCTTTACAGGTATCTGCCCATGACCTCTACTCAAGCCGCGAGGGTCAATTCAGCAATCGGCCGGAGACAGTCGCCAAATAAATACCTCTCGCCCGGACAGCTCAGTCTATTAAATATTATTAAAGAACGAGGTGAGCTCGAATGGAAGGACGCAATTAATCGCGAATTCAGTCAGGCATGGAGCCGTGCGCTTTTGATAGCAGGCGGGGAGTCAGGAGAAACTAAATCCTAGTTCTGCCCTGAAGCGGCGCTTCTGTAACTTTCGACAAAAGTGATTAATTCCGGAAAGAAATCTTCGAAGTTCCGTTCTAACTCCCTATAGTTTGCCTCTATTTCCCGGGACGCTCCCTGAAGGGTGTTTTGTTTTTTGAATTTTCTCTCGAGTCTCCTGGATATCCTCTCGATAACTACCGAGACTCCCTCTAACTTCTCATACGATCCGAGCCAGTCCTCCTGAATCATACGAGGTAGGAATGTGACAAGTTTTAACGGAAGTATGGAGCTGTTTTTCATTAGCATATCGTATACGCCTTGAGTAAAGGAGCCAAGTTCTCTGTCTGAATAAATCCCCCAGTTTTTAGCCAGGAAATGATCGAAGGTGAGATCGATGATTACGCCTGCGAACCTCCGTCTCTCAGGGCTTATGAGCTTTTTGGATTCGAGGAACTTCTTGTGAGAGTCGGTAAATACATCGACTTTTCTGTGAGTCTTAATACCTTTTCTGATCCCGGGGCTGTATGGAGAGTCGGCTACGTGACCTTTGACAAAGTCCCCGAGCAGGTTTCCGAGCCTCGATTCTTCTGTGTCCTCTGCCAGATATAGATGCGCTAAATAGTTCATAGCTTTTAGATTGCCGGGATATGTAACGTATGGGCCGGCAAGCTTATCAGTGCCGGCCCTTAATACACGCTCTGGGTTTTACTATTTCTCTACTTCAACGAGCTCAACGTCAAATATGAGAACTGCATTGGGCGGTATTACACTGCCGGCTCCGGCAGCGCCGTATCCAAGCTCGGGCGGGATTATCATCTGAGTTTTGCCGCCTACCTTCATAAGGGCGATGCCCTCGTCCCACCCCTTTATGACCTGTCCTACGCCTAGTGTGAACTCTATGGGCTGTCCCCTTTTAATAGAGCTGTCAAATTCTGTCCCGTCTTCGAGCTTCCCGGTGTAGTGAACTTTTACTTTCTTTCCGGAGACTGCTTGATCCCCCGTACCTTCTTCCATAACTATGTACTGCAGACCTGAATCGGTTTTCTGTGTATCGGGCACCTTTTTGTCCTCCTCTGAGCTAGCGGATATTGTGAAGCTTAAGGTAAGCACCATTATAACAAACATAAATGATGATATTGAAAATACATTCGTCCTGCTTATCGTCATACTTGCCTCCGTATTTTATCTGGATTTGAACTCAGAAATAAATTCAGTAATGGCTAAAAACTCTACCCGATATTTCCTTCAGATACCACTATAATATCTGCTTGTCCGCATTTGAGCCACAGATAAAAACTAGTCATATATACATGTTATCAAGGGCGCTTTCTGCGTGCCTTCTGTAGCCGTTGACAAGCCCCCCTCACCCTGTATTAATATCCTATCAAACGGGACAGGAGGCGTGAAATGTCATTTAAATACATTGGCTATGATAAAAAAGAAGACGGAATAGGGGTACTAAGCATAAACCGCCCGAAAGTGCTGAATGCGCTCAATTGGGATACGCTCAGAGAGCTCGGGAAGTTCTTTGAGGAAGTGCTTCCCGGTGAAGGGCTAAAGGCTTTAATAGTGACCGGAGCCGGGGACAAAGCCTTTGTGGCTGGCGCCGATATAGCGCAGATGAACGCTATGAGCACGCGCGAGTTTATGGAGTATGTGGACTATGCCCACAAGGTCTACCAGCTTTTAGAAGATGATCCTTGCCCATCAATTGCGGCAATAAACGGCTATGCCCTGGGCGGGGGCTGTGAGCTTGCGCTTGCATGTGATATAAGGATAGCTTCCGAAAAAGCTAAGATGGGTTTCCCCGAGGTAAAGCTCGGGATATTCCCGGGCTGGGGAGGCACTCAGAGGATCACCAGGGTGCTCGGGCTCGGAAAGACCAAGGAGCTTGTGTTTACCGGGAGAATGATAGACGCACAAGAGGCGCTCCGCATCGGCCTTGTTGAAAAGGTGGTACCGCACGACGATATTATGACAGAGGCGCTAGCGCTTGCGGGATCGATAGCCAAGAGGGGTCCTCTGGCAGTAAGACTATCCAAGACTGCCATTAATGCAGGCTCGGAAATGGACCTTCAAAAGGCGCTTCTCCTCGAAAAGACTCTGGTGTCACTCTGTTTTGACTCGGCTGACCGTGTTGAGGGTATGCAGTCTTTTCTCGAAAAAAGAGAGCCTTCTTTTACAGGAGAGTAATCGGGTCTACGCCAAGTATGCTCTCTTTCAGAAGTGTAATCCAAATAATTCAAAAATAGGGTTATTAACGCTACCCGGCATTTTGTGCTGCATATTGCCGGGTAGTCTAAATAATTTTTAAATTACGGCATCTTACATCTGGTAATTATCTACCCCCTTACATTATTTGACAAAAAAGCAAATAGGAATAAAATCAATAACACTTAATATGAAGAGGCGAGAATTTTACAGCCTCCGGGAGGCAATTATACATGTTAGAGCAAATGTACGATTTGAGCGGTAAGGTTGCTATAGTAACAGGCGGATCAAGGGGTATAGGCAAAGCTATATCACTTGCTTTAGCGGAGGCCGGCGCAGATATCTTGCTTAATTATTCAAGGAGCGATAAGGAGGCCGACAAAGTCAAAAAAGATATTGAGAAGCTCGGCAGAAAATGCGTTACGGTAAGAGCCAATGTCGGGAATTTTCAGCAGGCGCAGAATATTGGAAAAGCCGCAATGAATCATTTCGGTAAAGTCGATATACTGGTTAATAACGCAGGTATAAACAGAGACCGTATGCTTAAAAGAATGACATTTGAGCAGTGGAACGAGGTTATACAGACCAACCTATCAAGCGTATTTAACTGTACTAAAGCCGTAATCGACCCTTTGTCCAAAGAGGGTGGCGTCATTATTTCCATATCTTCCATTATCGGTGAAATGGGGAACCTCGGACAGGCTAACTATGCCGCCACAAAGGCAGGCATCATCGGGTTCACGAAAACTATGGCAAGGGAGCTTGCTTCAAGCAATATCCGCGTAAACGCAATTGCCCCGGGGTTTGTGGAGACTGACATGCTGGGCACGGTACCCGAAGACATAAGAGAGACTATCAAGAAAGATATTGCCCTCGGCAGGTTCGGAACCCCTGAGGAAATCGCTCTTGCCACAGTCTATCTCTGCTCTCACGCTGCAAGCTGGATTACCGGGATTACTCTAAGAATTAACGGTGGACACTACATTTAATACAGTCAATAAACCCGTGTTTGTGGCTCTTATTTAATTAAGAGTTCACAAACATGGTCTATCCAAATCAATATTGAAACCTTTTTTATTACGATCTTTCTATAAGCCAGTCGGCTACTTTAGGCCATAGCCCTTTTAAAGACCTGCCACTGACCGAAAGCCCTATATGCCCTGAAGGGAAAACTATTGTCTCTTTATCTTTACTTGATATGAGGTCATTGAATATCAGGCTTGAATCCGGCGGCACCAGATGGTCGCGTTCTGCAACAAGGTTCATTACAGGACATTTTATCTCTTTTAGTTCTACGAGCTTACCGTTTATTTTGAGCTTGTTTTCTACCAGTCGGTTTTCCTGGTAGAGATATTTTATAAACTCCCTGAACACCTCTCCCGGGACCGCTATGTTGTCGTTCAGCCATTTCTCCATAGCGAGGAAATTCTCTACGAAGGCTTCATTGTCTACGTTCTCATAAAAATTTACATACTTTGAGATCATGTTCTCTACGGGTTTTAAGAATATGAACCCCGATTGTAGAAACTCGGCCGGTGCATTTCCGTAAGCGTCGATGAACTTATCTACGTCAAAATTCTCTTTATCGCCCCATAGAGTAAGTGTCCCCTCAACTTTATAGTCTATGCCGGCTGTCAGTAGAATCAGGTTCTGTACGTCCTCCGGGTGTAGCGCCGTGTACATTGCCGCCATCGTGCCGCCCATGCAATAACCCAAAATGCTGACTTTTGGAGATCCCGAGATTCTCTTCACTTTCTTTACGACTTGTTTTATATATCTGTTTATGTAGTGGTTGAGGTCGAGGTGCTTATCCTCGTCCCCGGGGGCTCCCCAGTCAATTAAATAAACGTCTATACCTTTACTAAGCAGCACTTCGACAACGCTTCTTCCCGGTTTGAGGTCCAGAATGGAAGGGCGGTTGATGAGTGCGAATATGAGTATTAAAGGCACGGCTTGTGGGTTCTTCACTACAGGGCGGTAGTGAAGCAGGCGGAGCTTGTTCTCGGTAAACACTACATCATGGGGAGTTGTTCCGATTTGGACATCAGGCGGGTCCGTTATAGTAAGCTCAATAGCCTTAGTGAATTTATCCCTGATCTTTTCCGCTTCCCGCATGGTACTTTCTGTATAGTTTATTGACATTTTATATCTTCGGCCTCCTCAATGTTCAACAATCGGCTTAATAGTGTTACTACACCGATTGCATTGTATAAGATCTTTTCCTTAATTCCCTATTTCTTTGATGTTTTCTTGGGTTGGTTCAAATCTTCAATTTTATCTGTAATATCGTTTATCTTTTCTTCCAGATTATTTATGGATGTATGCAGTCTGTCTATATCGCTCTTTGTCGGGAAGCGCATGTTTTTAAGAGTCTTCTCTACGGCTTCGTCGAAATATTTCTTAAGCTCGGAGGATCTATCTACGGCCTTACCGATATTAGCGGCAAATAACGGGCTGTTAACCCATTTTTCCATAATCTCTGAGGAAGACTTCTCCCAGGTTTCATAAAACTTTTTGTATTGTGCTCCCTTATCAGCGCCTTCCTGAACCTCTTCATTAAAGAGGGGATTGGATTTCCAAATATCCATAGCCTCGGTCATTGTTTTTTCCCAGGCTTGATAAAAGTTCTTGTACTGTTCTGATTGATCAGATGATTCCTTACTCACTATTTAGTCTCCTTAACGGCTTCGTCTTTAATCTTTTTCCTTTTATCTTGAGTTTGTTTCTTAGGTTCAGATTCAAGCTCCTGCACCTTTTCTTCGAGCTCCAGTATCTTTTCTTCAAGTGAATCTATATATTCTACTAATTTATCTTTATCCTTTTTGCTGTCTTTATTGCTTTTCTTGGGCCCGCACCTGTTTTCGAGCGTATCTTCCATAAAGTTCTGTACGTAGTTTTTAAATTCCAGTGACTTATCGAATGCCCTATCCATATATGGGCTTTTGAGCCAGATATCCATCACCATATTCGTGGATTCTTCCCACGACTCATAGAGTTTTTTGAAATAGCCGAAGTAATAAAGTTGATCGTGATCCTTTCTCTTTTCCAACTCAGTCTCCTTCGACAAAGTATTTCACAATATTTAGTAGTTTACCAAGCAGATTTTAATAATGAAAGAACCGGATATATATGAGAGAGCGCCGCAATCTTGTGCTGAGATTCTGTACTTTTCTGCTTTTCTAGTGCGCACGGGCTACCATTCCTTACTCATAAGTATATCACCTTAGTTAATAATAAAATGACGGGCAGTTTTGTCAAGCGCATTTGTTAGCAAGTGCACAATTGTATTATCTAATGATAATAGCATATTGCACTGCCGGAACACCCTCGGTAATAGCATTAGCGTAAATTTCGTTACCAATCAGCTCCATACTCATTCCAGCTTATTTGAATGTGCGGATTTGTTTATATGGCATGATTATGATATTAATAATTAAGTGGAATCCGTTTTCCTAATCATGCCCTGCTGCTATATAAATCCTGACTGAGGACATTACATTGAAAACCCTGCCCAAGTTATTGTTGCTTTTTTTATTCTCAGTTATGACAAACTTTGTTTTTATTCCTGAAATCTCAGCCGAAGCCGAAAACGCGTCTCCTCTGATATACTCAAGTAAAACCTTCGGGTGTCTTTTGCCGTTATCGGGTAAGTATAAAATTATAGGCGACAAAGCGCTTCGGGGAATTCTGACGGCCGCCGAGTCTATGCCAGGGGGCGGAGAATACCGCATTGTCGTTAAGGACATAGGGGATTCAGAAGCTAAGCTCAGGAGTGCTCTTATAAGTCTTGCCAAGATTGAGGGCTTGTCTTTTATAATCGGGCCTTTACCCAGTAAATTCATTCCTATAGTTAGCCCTAAAGTAAATAACGAAAAGATTCCGACAGTAGTATTCCCGATTTCAGATAACGAGTCCTCAGGCGGGCCTTATATAATCAAGTTTTATTACCCGGTGGAAGAGCAGGCCCGCGTGCTTGCCTCATATGCCGTAAAGGAGCTCGGCGTAAGCTCATACGCTGTGCTCTATCCCGATACATCTCTCGGGAAACGGATGAAAGACGAGTTTATAAAATCACTCAGAGCAAGCGGCGGCAATACGGTATACGAAGGCTCTTACGATAGTAAGGAGAGAGATATTGAGGAAGAGGTAATGTGGATTGCTTCTGAGCGTCCGGAGGGGGTTTTCATAGCAGGCGGCTCGAGCGCATCCGCAGAGATAATCCTTCAGCTTAAAAAGAAAGGCGGTCTCAGCGATATACTATTTTTGGGCCCGAGCACTTGGAACGGCTCACTGTTTCTGGACCTGGCTGGGAAGGAGATAGACGGTTTCGTATACAGGGCAATATATACAGATTTTTTCTATTTTGGGGGCGACGAATGGGGTTCTTTCTTAAATCTATTCGAGAGAAAATTTGATAAGGCTCCCTCATTTCTTGAATATCAGTCCTATTTGGCTACAAGGCTCATTCTCTCGGTTGATTCCAATGAGAGCTCTGACAAAGGACTGATTCAAAAGCTAACGGCGCTCCGAAACGATCCGGGCTATATTGTAAAAAAGGAAAGAAACGGCAGCCTTCAGGTTTCTCCCCGCTACCTCATACTTTCAGTGGCGGAAGGTGAATTGTCGGAAATAACAAGGGTCCGATAACTCTCTTGTTACATACTGTGACTATTAGATTTGAATAAAATCTAGTAATCTCCGAGGAAATCGTGCTGACCGGGAGCAAGGAGTCCTATCACGAAAAGTGTAAACAGAATTATGCAAAAACCGAGCACTGCGCCAAGCGCCGCCTTACGGCCTTTCCACCCCGATGCGAGCCTTCCGTGAATAAGTACCGCATATAAAAACCATGTGACTATCGACCAGGTCTCCTTCCAGCCCCAAACCCATGCGTTCCCCCATATCTCTTTTGCAAGCAAGAGTCCGAGCGCAAGTCCTAAGGTCAGCAAAGGGAACCCTACAATAAGACATATGTGGTTGATCCTATCGAGAGTGGTGAGAGAGGGAAATTTCTTAAGGAAATTCCCCAAGTGCTTTGATTTGATTCTATTTTCCTGAAAGATATAAAAAATCCCCGAGACAAAAGCCACGGTAAATAATGCCTCTCCGAGCAGTATGAGAAGTATGTGGATTAGTACCCAGGGGTTAGCGAGTGAGGGGTCGTGCTCGATTATCCCCTGCGGGATTATCACATGCGGGAGCGTCATAATAAACGCGAGCGGCGCAACGAATGCCCCGAATATAGATGCCCTGAATACGAACTGCGATCCGATGTATACCAGAGCGATAAGCCATGCAAATATATAAAGGGTGCTATCGAGCCCCCCTGTGACCAGCACACCGCCTGAATAAGCTATTACAAGGCTCACAGTCTGAAGACATGCCCCGATCACAATTGCAACAAATCCGTACGTGCACACCCTCTCGTTTTGAGTCCAGAAGTGGCTTGTATAAAAAACCGAAGATATAAAGTACAAAAGAGCAGTAGCCCAGTAAAAATCCATACCTATATTGTATTTGCCATGCTCTTTAAATACAACAATACCGCTAAAATCGTTAACTTGTATAAATAGTGGATGTGTGATAGTTGAGACAAGTGTACTGCTCCCCTTTTGTCAAGCCGAGTTTAAGCTGAACTGATGAATATGATAAAATACATGGCCCTCGCCTGGTGAATGAACAAAAAAGAGAGATGTATTCCGTATTCGTTGCATATCTTTGATACGGGTCTTCCGGACAATCCATCAAGTACTATCTTCATATCAGTTTTAGAATCCCGTTTACTTTTTCTTAAATAATAGTATGATTCGTCTACCCCGTTCTTAATGGAGAGCACTATAATTTGTTAATATTTGAACAACATTTTATGCAAATTGCAAATAGATATAGAGAGTTAAGGACTACCGATCCTGAGCCTGTGGAATTCATTTCCAATTGGTATAAGAATAATCAACAAATTGCGGCTGCTGATGTAGGATGTGGAGATGGAAGGTACGATAAACTACTTTTTGATTACCTAGGGAAAAGACTGTTTTTATACTGCCTGGATTCGAATGAGGTTATGCTTTCCAGTTTAAGGAAATACTTTAGAACATATAATATTGTGAATTTTTCAACAAAAGTTTCTCCAGCCGAAGAAATACCTCTTTCAAATAACCAACTCGATAGTGTATTCACATTTAATGCTGTCCATCATTTTAACCTGCATAAATTTCTTGACGAAGCTAATAGAGTATTAAAAAAGGAAGGATTACTATTTGTTTATACTAGAACAAGAACACAGAACAGTAGGAATATATGGGGCATGTATTTCCCTATGTTTAATAGAAAAGAATCAAGATTGTATAACCCGGGCGAGTTTAAGCATAAAATAGAAAGGTTCAAGAGTTTTAAATTGATACATGAAGAAAGCTTTGAATACGAAAGAGAATCTACAATCGAGCTTCTTTCAGATTTAGTTAGAAGTAAACATTATTCAACCTTTAGTATGTACAATAAAGAAGAGTTAAGTTGGTCACTTCGAAAGTTCCAGGAGAATTTAAGAGAGAATTATAATGATGAAAATGAAATTTTCTGGCCAGATCAAAATTCAATGTATGTGATGATGAAAACAGAATAAAAAGGATTA
>QIHJ01000173.1 GCA_003229065.1 Candidatus Dadabacteria bacterium | reverse complement strand
CAATGCCTAATGATTTTGTTGCCGACGATATGGACCACCGCCCGGCACCACAATGTTTTCCAAAAGACGATTCTTGGAACGTAGCATGGGAAAAAGTAGGTCCGAGCTTAGCCGGAGAGGAGTGCTTTAACCTTCCGACCCCTGACACTATGTTTTGCGGTGATAATGGCCCTCCCGCACAGGCAGTTAACGTGATAATCGGAACAGACGGAGACGATGTGATTGAAGGGACTGATGGCCCGGACATCATAGTTGCCGGGGATGGGGATGATGAAATACGTGGAAAACGTGGAGACGACACGATTGAAGGCGGCACCGGGAACGATACTATCGAGGGGAATAGAGGGGATGACAGCTTATTCGGCGGCGAAGGTGACGACAGGCTATTAGGGGGGCAGAGTGACGATGATATTTTTGGAGGTCCCGGCAATGATTCTATTCGGGGCGGTCCAGGGGACGATGATATTTTTGGAGGTCCCGGCAACGATTCTATTCGGGGCGGAAGAGGGGACGATGACATAAATGGCGGTTCAGGGGACGATACCCTAGTCGGAGGGAAGGGCAAAGACTCATGCACAGACCCTGATACCGAAGAGGATTGCCAGAGGTAAAATTTTTAGAAGACATACCACACGTCCATCTTGGTATAGTGTCAATTTAACTCTTAGAGTTAAGGATAATAACATGACATAGCATTCCATTATATAAGGAGGATGAGAATATGCCCTGGATTGCCAACCAGCTTGTAAAGAATTGCATAATCATATCTTTTCTGGTCTGCTCGATTTTTTTTGCAGTACTCTGCTTTTCACCGCTTACACTTGCCCTAACCCCGGACATGGAGAGATTGGGTGCGCCGCACGCTTTTGCCCCCATGGAGGGCAACATACTCTGGGATCAATCGGATAATGTATCAACCAGCGATATTGTTTCTCAGGATTTTATTGGCGGAGGCGGTATATTCGATATTTATGACGCTCGCGCCGCGGATGATTTTCTTGTCCCGGATGGTTTCCTGTGGTCGGTAGAGACGGTAAAGGTATTCGGTACATTCGATAATGCTCTGCCGGACGTGGTCCAGTCTTTAGACGTCGTTTTCTTTGCAGACGAAGGAGGCTTTCCGGGTGAAGTAGTAAGTAAGTGCGACTATAAAAACGTCCTGCCCGAAGATATCAATGATCCGAGCTTCATAATAAACCTTCCAAGACCATGCATATTAACTCCGGGAACGTACTGGATGTCGGTGCGGGCAAATATGCTGTTCCTTCCGGACGGACAATGGTTCTGGAATGAAAGAACTGCTCAGACTCTAAGCCCGTTTGTTTGGGAGAATCCCGGCAACGGCTTCGGAACCGGATGCATAACTTTTAGCCACGCACAGGCTGATTGCGACGCAGATTTTCCCGATTTAACGTTTCAGGTTATAGGGGTAGAGCGGCCTTTTCCAGCAGTACCTACGCTCGGGACATTGGGACTAGCCGTATTGTCAGCTGCTCTCGGGCTTGCCGGGATAATTTATTACCGTAAAACGAGAAAACAGCAGATTGTGAGAGGATAAACCCTTTTCCAGCCGTGGATGTCGTAATAGATGTAGTGCTTCGTCGCGATTCTGACGCCGTCCAAAGCATCCAAACTAAGATATTGTAATATCAGTTTATATGGGCACAGAGCGGGAGAATCATCTCCTGCCGAAGAATATACCGAGTATAAAACCGAGAATGAGCATGCCGGCAAGTTTCTTTTTATCACTTAAGGGAATAAAGCGGGTCTCCTCTTTTGTGACTTCGATTACACCAACAGGCTTGACGGCAACCCCTCCACCGAGTCCGCCTCCTTCGCCTTCCTTCCCATCTTTATCAGCCCCCTTAGCCTCCCCATATCCGCCGCCGAAACCGTAAGCCACTTTAGCAACGGGGATAATGGTCTTACCCTGTGTTTCCACGGGCTCGCCGTAGACCGCCTTTACATCTGCGCTCCCTTGAAGCCCGTCTTTAAGTGAATCGAAGAATTCTTTCATACCCATAGTTATTGACCCCTCAAATAAATATTACAAACCCATTACACAAAGTATAAACCATAGCGGGTAAAACTCATTCATTTAATTGATAGAAATATATTTCTGTGTAAAATGGGTAAGTAATTTCGATATGAAGACCATAGGAATATTGAATGTCTGAAATAAAACGCGGGAAGACACGGGTGAAGGGGTTTAGTGACGAGGAGATGGATTTTCAGCTGATCCGTCAGATGGGCTCGTCGTCCTTTATGGGCGCTTCCGTGGGTGAGTGTTTATCTGTTGCAGGACGCATTAAAGAAGGCAGCCCCGGAAGCTGGGTCGAGGAATTCAAGAAGCTTGCCGAGTGGCAGGAGAATGACGCCCGCAAAAGAGCACACAAAGGCCACACAATAAGCGCGCGTGATCAGTTCCTGAAAGCTACTAACTCATACAGGGCTGCTGAGTATTATACGGGCATTCTTGACCCCGAGCATAGGGAGCTAGGTATAAAAGCCCGCCACTGTTTCGCGGAGGCGATGCATAACCTCTGGCATACTTTTGAAGAAACGATGCTCACTTACAAGAATATCGATCTCCCAGTCTACTTTATGTCTCCCGGGCCCGATGTTACGGAAAGAAAGACCCTGATGATAGTGAGCGGCTTTGACGGTACGCTTGAGGAAGAGTACTTGATGCGCGGGTTCTCTGCGCTCGAGCGCGGCTACAATGTCGCGCTTTTCGCAGGCCCGGGGCAGATGGACATATTCAGGTACTATTCTAATACGCGGTTTGAGCCGGATTTTGAAAACCCGACTAAAACCGTTCTCGATTATGTAGCCGGGAGACCTGAAGTCGACGGCAGCAAGATTGCTCTAATGGGAATAAGCTTCGGAGGTTATTTCGCTACGCGCGCGGCTGCACATGTACCTGAAATAAAGGCGCTTATAGCTAACTCGCCAATATTGAGACTTCATGACTATTTAACGGCGTTTATAGGATACGACCCGGCTGAGGCTCCGGACGACATGAACTTTACCATCGAAGATATAGCAGAGATGCCGGACCAGGAGTTTCCGCCTGAAAGAAAGCTCGCGAGTGAGAATTTGATCGCGAGGTTCGGCGAAAAGTCTTTTAAGGGTACATTCGTTTACCTGCGTGAGTTCGAAGTAGGAGACGCTGTAGGGAATATAAGGTGCCCTTCGCTCGGCCCTGGTCGGCGAGGGAGAGGGGGGCGAGCCTGAAAAACAGTGGAGCGAGTTTGCCGACAAGGTAAAGGGCGCTGTCGCGAAATATAAGTTCACCGAATCTGAGGGGGCGGATACCCATTGCCAGCTTGGAAACCCTTCATACTCGGCAGCTGTGGCGCTTGACTGGCTGGATGATATATTCGATTGAATAGCGCACTGCTCTGTGTAGACTTTTCAGAGCTACTAAACTTTGTACACATAAATAAGATGAATACTACAAAACACAGCTTAGCCAAATTCTGTTTGATATTGGTGATACCGTTCCTCTTACTAATATCCGGCAGAGTTAACGCCGGGCAGGAGACAAAAGAGAAGATTAACCTGGGCAGCTGGACTGAGCCCGAGCTTGATGCGCTGATGCAGCAAAAATCTAAAAAGAGCCGGGCATCCGAGCAGATTGACTTTCTATCCGCGCAGCTCCTGGGGACTCCCTACGTTGGGCACACGCTTACGGGGGATATCGATACTCCCGAAGTGTTTACAATCGACTTAGAAGGTATGGACTGCTTCACATATATCGACTATGTGGAGGCGATGAGAGTATCCGACACGTATCCGGATTTTAAGGATAATCTTCAGGAAATAAGATACCGCGGGGGTGTAATTGATTTTCAAAACCGTAACCATTTTTTCACGGACTGGCCCGTGGACAATCCCGAAAACGTAAAGGACGTAACCCATGATATAGGCGGGGACAAAGCTCTCAGTGTTAAAAAGACGCTCAATGTAAAGAAAGACGGCAGTAAATATCTGCCCGGGATTCCTGCAAATGAGCGGACATTCTACTATGTGCCGTCAGAGGCTATAGACGGGGGATTTGTAAGTAAGCTCGACACCGGGGACTATGTGGGAATTTATACTGATCTTCCGGGGCTCGATGTAACGCACACCGGAATAGTTATCAAGAAAAACGGGCGGACTTTCCTGAGACATGCATCGTCAAGAAAGGTGAATTATAGAGTGGTTGATGAAGATTTACTTGAATATATACAGAATAAGCCGGGCCTGGTGGTGTTCAGGCCTGTCAACATACAATAATTTGCAGAATGGTACATATAATTATGTAATATCAGCATATTGCACTGAATAGCTAAAGTATGCCAATAGAAAGAACACAACCGATATGAACACTAAACCGGACGCGGATACCACCCCTGAAGACTATGTGCTCATAGCGACGGATCACTATTATAAGGGGGAATTTGATAAGTCGCTCGAAGCGCTGGACAAAGCCATCGAGCTCCGTCCTGATTTTGCCGAGGCTTGGTACAATAAAGGGGTAACTCTATCTGTGATGGGACGGACTGAGGAAGAAATAGCCGCATATGACGGGGCGCTCGGATTAAACCCGGATTACGCGGAAGCATGGAACAACAAAGCATCCGCGCTGGGCAAAATTAACCGTTTGGAAGAGGCGCTTGAATCCTCAGATAAAGCAATTGAGCTGAAACCGGGGTTTGCAGTGGCTTGGTGCAACAAAGGGGCTGCGCTGTGCGGTCTTGGACGCGATGCCGAGGCGGTTATAGCATATGAGAAGGCGATTGAGCTTCAGGAGAATTATTTTGAGGCCTGGTACAACAAAGCTGTCTCGCTCCATAACCTGGAGAAGCCAACAGGCGCACTAAAGGCATATAACAGAACGCTTGAGCTGATGCCGAACTATGCTGACGCATATTACAACAGGGCAGGTCTGTATTCACAACTGGGCGATACTGAGAAAGCCAATGCTGATTTAAAAAGGGCTATAGAGCTTGACTCCTCACTTAGAGAAAGAGCAAAATCAGATGAAGCTTTAAGGGGGCTGATGTAATAATTGCCCTGCTGAAATTTCAGAGAATTAATGTTAATCTAAAAATAGTTATTAGAGATTATAGGAGGACCGTATGGCACTTGACGTAAAACAACTAACCGACCTATCGCAACATTCCGCTAAAGCGAGACGCCACCTGGACCAGGTGCGGGATTTCGTAGACCTTATAAAGAAAGACGCTGAGCACCTGGAGGGCAACGTTAGCACATCCGGAGACCGGATCGAGGAGCTTTCGAGAGAAGTGAATAAGCATTTGGAAGAAATAAAGGGAATGGTTGAGACACAGCTCAATAAGATCCCCGTGGATGAGGAAGCGACGAAGGATGCGGCAAAGAAGCTTGCTTTGTACCACGAATCTCTGAATCAGGTAATGGCCTGGGTGAATGGCCAGAAGAGTAATCACTCTGAAAACTCTTACTGGTGGCGTTATTGGGTGAGCGTGCTCGAGCACGTAATGCAGGACGCGGCTGAAAAAGGAGAACTCAAGAAAGCTTAGGCAATTAAATGAATGATATAGATGTATTACAGCCAGAACTTAATACATGATATAATGTCTGAGGCCGGGTCAGACACTATATGAGATACCCTCACCAAATCTTTATAAAGTGAAACATATTCTGTAATTTCAGCCGCAGTGCCGAGTAGAGCAAAGAGCGCATCTGGCGGCTGATCGAAAGACATATTCCGAAATTCATATCGAAATAGTTAGGTTAATGTTATTTGCGGCATTGCCAAATTGCCAGGCAGATTGACATCGGTTTTTATCCGCTTTAGCATAATCTAACTCCAAATACTAATCGCTGCTAAAATAATGAACAAAAGCAATACGTATACCGACACTGAATATATAGAAAAGACCAGAAACCGTACGCACAGGGACTGGGCTATATCAATTATATATCTAATAGGTATTGTAGTATATATTGCCATTATATGGGCACGCCTGGCAGAGCTGCTGCCGGCACCGTATAACCGCTGGACCTATATATACGAGCCGTTAATAGGCCAGTGGTGGATAGACAATTATTTTCTCGATCAGCCGGAATACGTAAGGCTAAATATTCTCTGGTATATAATCTGTTTTATATTCTCGATGCTGATACCGTTCGTCTTTTTTAAGCTAATCGGACGAAAGCTTACGGATTTCGGCATAGGGATGCTGAATACGCTCGGGATAAGACTGACAAGCGTTGCCATTTTAGCCTCAATACCGTTTGGTCTTTGGATACAGCTCGCCTCGCCCTACCCTCACCGACTGAGCGTTATGTATATCCTGTCGCTCTTTAACAAGATTCCGGAGCATTTCCTCATATGCGGAATTCTGACGGCCTTTCTGCTGCCTTTGAGACGGCTACCCAACCCCGTTTACCTGGCCCAGATTGAAGGAACAAAGGGACAGAAGGTGCTCCGCTGGCTCGGCCTGTCGCAGCCCATTACGGTCGACTCTGATAACCGCGCTCTTGCCTGGTTTGGGCTAAACTGGACATCACTCTTCGCAATAACGGCATCGGGCCTGGCGTTTTTTATGATACACCTGGGGCGGGATAACTCGGTTGAAGTGTGGCTGTCGCTTCCGGGGGGAATCACTATTGCATATATAACGCTACGTACTCACTCGATATGGCACGCAATTCCTGCGCACTGGACGCTCAACCTGGTGCCGATGGGAATCATATATCTTTGGGATAAGTATTGATTGCTCGAAAGTTAGAGACTCTCAGCAATCTGAAGAACCTCTTCCGCACAGCCCCAGGAGAGTGTAAAACCGGCTCCGCCATGGCCGTAGTTGTGGATAAGTGGTCCTATGCCTGAAATTTCCTCAAGCTCAAGCCTGACCTCTGTCCTGCCGGGACGGAGCCCGATCCTGTGCCCTAGAACCTCTACATCTTCTAGCCTGGGTTCAAGGATTTTACATTTAAGGAGGATCTCTTCAGACGTTTCCGGGTCTATATCCAGATTCCAGTTATTGTCCTCGGCAGTACCGCCGAGTATACAGTATGAGCCGTGAGGAACGATATATGAGACCGCAAGAGGCCCGTCTTCTTCGTTTATACAATCCCTGAGGCCGGGGTTGGATGTTTTTACAAGCTGCCCCCGGATGGGAAAAACCTCTTTGTCGTTGAATAATTTCCCGGCCCCGAGTCCAGTAGAGTTAATGATAAGCCGGCTGTCAGCAGGAATCTCCTCAAGCTTCTCTAATTCGGCATCTAGTTTTGTTACCATACCGCCTGATTCCACAAACCTATTGACCAGATAGTTCATATAAACAGGGGTTTCAATACGGGCTACAGGAGCAACGTAACCGTCTACGTAGCCGGGCGGAAGCTCGTCTTTGTGAGCCCTCCTGAAGCCCCGGACAGCTCCTTTCCAGAACGGATCCTCTACCCGGTGATCGAATATCTGTATAAAATTAAATATTCCGATGCCGATTCCGGGTATCTCGCTCAGCTCCATATATCTCTTATACGTGACAGCCGCCCACGGCAGGACTCTATCCGGCGGAGATACTCTGAACGGATACCAATACGCTGTCGCCACATTTGAAGTAGTATCGGGCGGGATTTTAGCCGCCGTTATCTCAACTTCGTAACCGTTTTCAAGAAGCCTGATGCCTGAAGTGAGACCGATGACCCCGCAGCCTAATATCAGTACTTCTTTTTTATCCATCAATCACCATTGCCACCGCGCGCGGTTTTGACCATATCAACGAGAGCCTCTCTTGCCTGCTCAGGGGTCTTTACTTCCTTCAAGAACCCTACCCTCCTGCTGTAGAATTCGCCGCCTGATTTAAACCGAACCTGAAACCCTAGTCTGTCTACTGAGGTCATAGAAGCCTCCTCGGCATTCATACCCAAGAACTTTTTTACCATTAGAATAAGGGCATCCGCATGGTCTTCGTTCATATGTTGGATAATCCCGGAGGCTGAACCAAATAGCGGATCTGCCTCGGCTTGAGTGTACTCTTCAGAAGTAACCCAGCCCATGGCGCCGAAACCACCTACGAAATATATGTCTGTGATATCCATTCGGTAGAAAGAGAAATCGTCGAAATCGACCCAGTAGCTTGCGTTCCCGTACCGCGAGAGATAGAGCTCCCTTACATTTTTCGTTTCATCGTCGGGAACCTTAGTTACCTGACCCATCAGTGTGACGCGTGAAGCGTCGAGCGGGTCGCCTCCCGAGTCTGTCTGAGAGACGAACAGGCTTGCCTTGGGATCTTGAATCAAATTATGGGTGTGCATGGCCATGGTGCTGATTAGGAAGACCACGCGGCCTTTGGCGTCCAACCCGTAGGGCATGAGTGAGCCGAAGGGTGAGCCCGGGTGTTTTTCCGACATAGTGGAAAGCGTGCCTACGTTGGAACGGTAGACAAGAGTGCGAACCCTTTCTGCATAGGAAGGCTCGGGAAATTGCGGTTCGTTATTTGAGGTTGTTGTGTAGCCGTGAGATCTCTTGTACGTTTCTGACATTTGTTTAACTCCCAATTTAAAGGTAATCAGGAAATATCACAATGACAATATATAACGTAAAGAGTTTAGGAATTGCGGAATCTCATGAATACATAAACATGATAGAGAACGAGGCCCCAGAGGAGGCTGTTCAGGCCGGGCAGGACGTATCCCCATTGTCCCGTAATCGATGCAAGAGGGAGCACTTCCTGAATAAAATTGAGCGGGAAGAGAAGGATATTCGTTATTAATTCGAATATGCGCTCGGCGTATGAGGGAGGAAGTCCGCTATCGAGCCTGCCGGTCTTTAAACTGATCCCCCTAGCAAGAGAAAAAACAAGAAATGTGAACTGCGCTACAGAGAGAATCAGAATTATAAGAAAAGCTTTTATACTCTTACCCAGAAGGCTCAAGGACAATATCGAACACTCCCGTTTCATAAGTCCCGTTATCGGCATTCACTTGTTCGAGGTCAATAATCAGTGACTGCTTGATTATCGAATCTGTGTCCTGGTGCGCGTCGCCGCTGAAGTAGAGCTGGGTAATCAAATCCTCATACCCCGGATGCCGCACTAGGTAGTGGATGTGACTTGGCCGCCAGACACCGGGAGATGTCTGGTACGGGCCCGGATGTATAGTCTCTAACTCGTAATAACCGTTCTCATCCGTAATCACTCTGGCGCGGTTTTTGGATGCGAGAATCGGAGGCGTTTTAGATGAACCGTCATTATCGTAATGACCACCATGGTCAGCCTGCCATATATCTATCCGGGCGTTCTTAAGAGGTTTCTTTGTATCGTATCCCCAAACACGTCCCCTGATAACGAGCACAGCGCCCTCCGACATCGGTGCAGATACCTTGGCTCTGTATGGTGCGCCTTTTCTGTGAAATGGACCGAGAGCATTATCCTCTGTCGGATTCCAGTTTTCAGGCTGTGTAAGAGCTGAAACATTATCCTGCTCAAGCAGTGCAATTACTTGCGACTCGTCGCCGTTCACCTCTGTAGGCAGGGCGGCGGACCTTAAAACCGGGACACCGCCTGATAAAACAGCGAGCCCTATTGCACCCTTTGTTAAAAAATTACGCCTTGAAAATTTATCCATTTACTTCCCTGGTATAAAAGTATACATAATACCTGTACCGGATTAGTAATTTATATCTAACGCGCAGTCATTCCCCAAGACCCCTCACATTGTTTATAATACTGAGCCATGGTCAAGTTTATAGATGAAGCAAAGATATATATTAAGTCAGGAGACGGAGGCAGGGGGTGCGTTAGCTTCAGGAGGGAGAAGTATGTGCCGCGCGGGGGCCCAAACGGCGGGGACGGAGGAAACGGCGGGGACGTGGTGATGATCGCGAGGCGTAATATGTCCTCTTTACTCGACCACCGCTACCAGCAGCATTACAGGGCAAAGAGGGGTGAGCACGGAAGGGGAAAGGACCAGCACGGGAAGAACGCAGAGGATTTATTCATACCTTTACCACTCGGTACAATCATAAAAGATCAAGAGACGGGAGACGTATTGGGGGACCTGACTAAAGACAGCGAAACTCTCATAGTAGCCAGAGGGGGAAAAGGAGGGAGAGGAAACGCACGCTTTATTACTTCTACAAACCAGGCGCCTAAAAACGCAGAGCCGGGTGAAGAAGGACAGGAAAAGACCTTACTCCTCGAGCTTAAGCTACTTGCGGACGTGGGTATAATAGGCTTCCCGAACGCGGGGAAATCGACGCTTATTTCGAGAATATCCGCAGCACGCCCGAAGATTGCCGATTACCCGTTTACGACGCTTGTCCCGAACCTGGGGGTCGTGAGCTACGGGGACGGCGGGACATTTGTAGTAGCCGATATCCCGGGGCTGATCGAGGGAGCCCACGAGGGCGCGGGGCTCGGGATACAATTCCTCAGACACATAGAGCGGACTAAAGTATTAGTGCACCTGATTGACTTATCCCCTATCACGGACCGGGACCCTGTGGAAGATTATGAGACAATGAATAACGAGCTAAAGTCTTATAATGAAGAGCTGTACGGAAGACCCCAGATAGTGGCGGCCAACAAGATAGATATTACAGAGGCCGCTGAGAGACTTAGAGGACTTAAAGAGTATTGTGATAAATCGGGGATAAAACTTTTTCCTATATCTTCCGCTACCGGAGAGGGCTTAGAGGAATTGAAATGGAGGATTGTAAAATTACTTGAAACTCTCCGCAATGAGGATCAAACCCTCTTAAACGAATAACCCCGCTCAGGACTTTGAGATTATTCATATTGAAACAAAATTGAATTTATGTTATCAAGTAAGGGGAGGAAAAACATGAATATAATACGTGACTATAGGCCATATATTGCATTTCTTTTAATCGTTTCTCTTTTTACACTCACTCAAACAAGTAAAGCAGCAGTCTTCAACGTAACTACAGCAGCACAGTTCCGCGCTGCTCTTATTACAGCTCAATCAAACGGGGAGATAGATTTTATTAACCTGACTCCGGGAGTTTATAGCACCGGGGGAGTACCCTTTACCTACACAGCCGGATTGTTCGAGAACTTCGGCCTGAACATAACAGGATCGGGCGCAGCTAACACTTCACTGAATGGCTCGGGACAGACCGCCGTGCTGATAATAGATGCGGACGGAGTGCTCGATGATTTCAATGTGAATATAAATATAGAGGATTTAACAATTGAGGAAGGGAGCACAGCCGCGTTTTCTAGCTTTGCAGGCGGTCTTACTATCTTAAGCGATACGGGGAATATGATGATCCACGGCTGTGAATTTGTGCTCAATACAGGCGGCATGGGCGGAGGAGCGTCAATAGATACATTGGGTCAGGTATCAATCTCAAACAGCACTTTCTTTGAAAACATATCTTTAACAAGTGACGGTGGAGGCGCTCTTCTGACGGGCAACTTCATACTGCTTACTAATAATCTATTTGAAGATAACTCAACAAGCTCTGTTTTGGCCAGAGGGGGAGGCTTAAGCGCACAGGCTCTGGCAACAAACGGCGGGAGTCCGGCTAACGGCACGATAATACTTAACGGTAACTTTTTTGCTGAAAACGATAGTGAAGGACACGGCGGGGCCAGTCTTAGGGCTGAATTTGGAGTTGGGCTTCAGGGAAACGGCTTTGTGGATAACACAGCGGGCGAAGAAGGTGCGGGAGGAGTATTTATAAATGTGCTTAATACGGACCCGGGCGATTCGATGCAGAATACTCTTCTTACAGAGCTTTTTAGTAACTTATTTCAAGGCAACTCGAGCACAGGCGGAAATGCAGGGGGCGCAGAGGTTATAGCAGGGGTCGATATAGTGCTGGTCAATAACATATTTTTACAAAACTCGGCTGAGACTGCGGGAGGAGCACTCCTTGAGGCGCCCGATATTATAATTACGAATAATACATTCACTCTAAATACGGCAAACGGGCTAATCGACGGCGACGGGGGCGGGCTGCTGCTCTTGGTTACGGACGATACTACGGTTGATATTTACAATAATATTGTCTTTGATAACAATGCAAACGGTGTAGGCACGGATATATTTGTGGACGATGACAGGAACATAGACCAAATCGGCTCTACCGTCAACTTAATGTTCAATGATTTCAGTGACTTTTTTAGTGTTTGTGAAAGTATCCCTTTATGTTTTCCAAATATAAATACAATGGGCAATATAGACAGAAACCCGAGGTTCGTAGACGCAGAAGCCGGAAACGTTAACCTTAGGAGAGACTCCCCCGCAAGAAGAGCAGGCGATCCCGACGATGACAACCCTCCTCCGGAATTACCTAGCTCAGACTTTGCAGGGAACCCCCTGGGCGATCCACCTGACCTCGGAGCTTTACAGTTCGTGGGCGGCGGTGGCGGTGGAAGCGGGAGCTGTTCGCTTGCTTCAGAGGCAACAAGAAAAGACGGCATGGTCAACACTGC
>QIHJ01000431.1 GCA_003229065.1 Candidatus Dadabacteria bacterium | reverse complement strand
GTAAGGGGTTTCACTCGACGACTAAGTTATGTATCAAGACACTGGAGTATATATTCTCAAACCACGATATAAGAGGGGGCGCAATCGACAAGATGCTCGATGTTGGCTGCGGAAGCGGCATTCTATCGATCTGCGCCGCCGCCCTGGGCTCTACGAAGGTTACGGGACTGGACATAGATAACATCATTGTAAATGAAGCAAATGAGAATGTTTCCATAAACGGTCTCGAGTCTCAGATTGAAATAGTGCTTGGCTCGATCGAAGACATTCAAGGCTCGTTCGACCTGGTAGCAGCGAATATTCTCATCGGCTCTATGCTCCCAATAAGCAGTGAGCTTAAAAATAAAGTTAAACCAGGCGGCCTACTGCTGCTATCGGGGATCAAGGATACTGAGTCAGATATTGTGCTCGAGAGATTTTTAGGGCTCGGGATGTTCTTAGTACACAAAGATATTGATAAAGAGTGGGTAGTGCTTCTTCTCAGGGCTTAGAAAGCCCGCCATTAATCCATACGTTTGTTTAAAATGCTTGACCTATGCTTATCCAGAATTGAACCCTTCTTATCCTGGGTTCGGGATTAAGGGCATAACCCACGTCGAACCTTACAGGGCCGATAATCGTATCGTACCTAAGACCGACGCCAGGTGCGTATCTGATATCCCCGAGGTCAAATTCCCACTCTCTTGTATACACGTTACCATAGTCAAGGAACGTGACTCCTCCGAAATCACCGTAAAGCGGATACCGGACCTCGAAACTCCCTACAAGAAGGGAATTTCCTCCCAAAGGGTCGTTGTTATCATCAAGTGGCCCCAGTTCCTGAAACGGAAAACCCCTCATACTGGTGCTTCCCCCGGCGAAGAAACGTTTGAATATAGGTATATCGAACGTGCCGGTCTCGCCGAATGGCTGGATGACCCCGATGGTGAATTTCTTTGCAAACACGATATTTCTGAGCTTTTTATAACCCCTTAGCTCAACTGTGCCCTTTAAGTAATTTACGTCCGAGGCAAGAGCCGTGAACGAGGATTCGAGCCCTGTGGAGATGACAGTGCCGCGAGTCGGATTAAGCAGATTATCCGTCGTGTCTCTCTCAAACCCCATATTAATAAACGTAAGGAAGACGTTCTCCTGACTCCGCTCTAGAGGAGTACGGGTCGCACTGTCTTCAATATTTGAAAACTGAAGATTCAGAGATCCGAATGTGGAGTAATAGTTCTTAAAGTTTTTTTGCATTCTGACAGAGCTCAGAAAGCTCCGGCCCGTAAAACTCGGGACATCGTCCCTCTGAAAATTCAGTGTGCCTGAAAGCTCCGAGTTCTTACCTGCGATATAGGGCTGTATAAGACTTGTTTCCACCCTCTGTGTAATAAAAGAGAACTTGCCCGCCACTTCAAGTCTCCTTCCGCCGCCGAAAAAATTCCTCTGAGTCCAGATCAACTGCCCTCTCAGCTTATCCTCGGTTCCGAATCCGCCTCCGATTTTAACAGATCCGTGTTTTCTCTCCTTTACAACTACTTCTATGTTGGCTACCTGATCCTCGTCACTGAAGACCGGGTCTATGACTACGGAGCGGAAAAGTCCGAGCTGAAAAATATTGGCCTGAGTCTCGTTTAGTTTTTTAAGCGAATATATCTCGCCTGTCTTAAATTCCCTTTCTCTTTCCACAATATAGCTCTTAACGGTGTCGTTGCCCGAGACGCTAATCTTGCCGAAGGTGTATATCAGTCCCGGATCCACAGTGAACTCGGCTCTAGCCCACTTTCCCCTCCTATTTACCAGTGCTTCCCCGTCGATTTGTGCTTTTGGGTATCCGTTGTTGGCCAGTATTTCAGCAATCACTCCCTTACTCTGCTCATATCCCCTGGGGGAAAATATCGTATCCGCTTTAAGCGGTATGGCTTTAAAAATCTCTTTTCTAATCTTGTCACTCAGCTCACCCTTAAAATCAACTAAGAGCTCGGCAAGCTTTACAGGCTCGCCCTCAACTATGTTAATCTTGATTTCTACCCGGTTATTGTCTTTATTGTATTTAAGCTCATATGTGGCCTTTGTGTCGTAATAACCATTACTCGCATAGAGTCTCTGAATCCTGATCATATCGTCTTTCAGGACTTCTTCATCGAATACAGGCTTTTTGACCCAGAACCTGAATGACGGAAAATCGGTTCCTATACTCTGCTCAATCTGCTGCTTGGTTATCGCCTTTGCGCCCTTGATCTTTAGTTTTGAAATCCGGACTGTGGAGGGGTCGTCCTGCTCTTTTTGCTCCTTAGCTAATTCGTCAATAGTGGCGTTTTGAGCGGACTCGTTATTCTGATCCTTGGGTTCGGTGGCCTCGGTCTCGGAGACGGAGGTTTCCGTATTATCCGAAGAAGAAGAATCAGAACCGCTTTCAGGAGACCGGCCTGTACCCGTAGAGCTTTCAAGAGGTGTATTTTCCCCGGACTCAGCGGGCGCTGCCGAATCTTGAGTGTTACCTATATACGGGTAGCCGATAAAAACGCTAAAAACGAGCAGGAAGAGGAATTTTACAGCGACTTTTTCCATTTAGTGCAAAATAATGCATTTTTTCAGACGCACAATCAAGGAGGATAAAGAAATAGTGACATCGGAGGATTACAGGGCTTATCCAATTACTTGTAGAATATAAAAGCTCGTAAATCCAATAATCACTTAGAAATAGTAGATTAATGAGCTCCTAGGGTTGACAATCGGAGAGTAAACTAATTATAATCAATTCAGACAGTGGGTCCTCAATAAGTAAAGGCAATTCAGTTAGACAACGAGACTATGGAAAAACTTGGCGGTATATTCAATCCGAGCTCACCTGAAATGGAGGCACTAGCTGGCCTTACTTATTACACTATGGCAACTACATTAGGGATACTCCTACTCATAGTAGCAGCCATGATCTACATAATCATTGCCTATAGAAAAAAACCTGATGACAACCAAGAGCCTTACCAGAATTTCGGCAACCTGAACTTAGAGATAGTCTGGACTCTCATACCGTGTGCGATCGTTGCCGTTCTCTTTATACTTACCTGCAATACAATGAAAGTGGTCGACCCTCCCGTAGGTGACCATGAACCGGATATCATAATCATAGGCCACCAATGGTGGTGGGAGATACGCTACCCCAAGAGCGGGGTGATTACTGCAAACGAGCTCCATATACCGGCGGGCAAGTACATGCTGGCCCGTATAGAGTCAGTAGATGTAATTCACGACTTCTGGGTCCCTGAGCTCGGACGTAAAATAGACGCCATTCCCGGACACACGAACCATATGTGGATTGTGGCAGGCGAGCCCGGGCTATATATAGGCGCCTGCGCTGAGTTTTGCGGAACGCAGCACGCTAACATGCACATAAGAGTAATTGCAAAAACAGAAGAGGAATTCAAAGAGTGGGAGACGAAAGAGCTTGTAATACCGCCCACTCCGAGATCAGGACTCGCGGGTGAGGGGGCAAAGCTGTTTCAAGAAAAAGCGTGTATGAACTGCCATACTATTCTCGGCACAGCGGCCGCAGCCAGGGTTGGACCCAACCTCACCCATCTGAATAACCGACAAACCATAGGCGCCGGTGTACTTACCAATACGCCTGAAAATCTGAAAAAATGGCTCACTAACCCTCAGAGATACAAGCAGGGCTCGCTTATGCCCAATATGAAGCTTAGTCCCGCTGAAGTAGATGCGATTGTAGCCTACCTGGAGGCTCTAAAATGAGCAGCAGAATACCCTTAGTTCCCGAGAACACAGAGCCCCTTCCTTCTTTGAAGGGAAATCAGGGGATGCTCGCATGGGTGTCCTCTGTAGACCATAAGCAGATCGGGCTTATGTACCTGATCATCACAGGAGTGTTTTTCGTCATAGGCGGGCTCGAAGCCTTACTCATGCGCATACAGCTCGCTCAGCCCGAAATGGACTTTATTTCGCCCGAAGTCTATAACCAGTTGTTCACCATGCACGGCACGACGATGATATTTTTCGTCGTAATGCCGTTTTTAATCGGCATCGGCGTATACCTGGTGCCTCTCATGATCGGCGCCCGGGACATGGCTTTCCCCCGTCTAAATGCACTCAGCTTCTGGCTAGTCGTTTTCGGCGGCATACTGATCTACTATAGTTTCTTAACACAAAGCGGAGCACCCGATATGGGCTGGTTCTCATACGCCCCGCTGAGCGAAAAGCCGTTTTCACTCAATAAAGGCCCCACATACTGGGCTCTGGGTTTACTCGCTACAGGTATAGGGTCTATAGCCTCGGGACTAAACAACATCGTAACCATACTTACACTGCGCACCGCAGGGATGACTATGCGGAGGATACCCCTATTCGTATGGATGATTCTCGTGACTTCTTTCCTAATCATTTTCGTGTTCCCCATTATAGCATCGGCATTCGCAATGATGCTGCTCGACCGCCTCCTCGACGCTACGTTCTTCACCCCGGCTCACGGAGGCTCCGCTATACTCTGGCAGCACTTCTTCTGGGGTTTCGGGCACCCAGAGGTCTATATCCTCATACTGCCTGCGTTCGGTATCATCTCTGAAGTCATACCGGTTTTCTCACGCAAACCTATTTTCGGCTATGAATTCGTCGCAGGCTCGACGGTAGCTATCGGCCTCTTGAGCGTGGGGGTCTGGGGGCACCATATGTTCGCCGTTGGCCTGGGAGACGTAGCAAACCTTTACTTCTCCTTAGCCAGTATGTTAATCGCCATACCCACGGGGGTTAAGGTGCTCAACTGGATTGCTACGATGTGGGGAGGGAAAATAATATTTGCAACCCCTATGCTATTCGCCACCGCTTTTATTATCGAATTCGTAATGGGCGGAATTACCGGAGTTGCCATAGCCTCCGCACCCATAGATTGGGTTGTAACGGACAGCTATTTCATAGTCGCTCATTTCCACTACGTTCTTTACGGCGGCTCGATGTTCGCAATCTTCGCGGGTATCTACTATTGGTTCCCCAAATTTACGGGACGCATGATGTCCGAGACGCTCGGGAAATGGCATTTCTGGCTTACTGTAATAGGGTTTAATATGACCTTTTTCATACAGCATTTTCTGGGCGTTATGGGTATGCCGCGCCGCATATACACATACCAGGACTTCCCCTACTGGGGCTCGATGAACCTGCTATCGACCATCGGCGCTGTAGTGCTGGCTCTGTCGGTATTAGTATTTATGTGGAACATACACGTAAGCCTGAGGCGCGGGAAAAAGGCGGGTGATAACCCCTGGAACGCGTGGACTCTGGAATGGGCCGCGGCTTCACCCCCGGCAGTGCATAATTTCGATCTCGTACCTCCCGTGAGAGGAAGGCGCCCCCTATGGGACCTCGCACATCCGGAGCAGCCCGACGAGCCCAATGCGAAGGTGGTTGACTAGGAGACACTTCTATGGCTGATAACAAAATGCTCATAAAATTTTTCATAGCCTCAGAGTCGATCTTCTTTCTTATGCTCATATTGGCCTACGTAAATTTCAAAGGCACGGTAGTAGACGGCCCTACGGCAGAGAGCAGCTTAAATCCCTATGTTACGGGTATATTCAGCTTGTTTTTACTTGCCAGCAGTTTGACTGTCTGGCTTGCCGGCAAGTCTCTTAGGGCTCAGAATCATACTATGATGAAAGTATGGCTGCTAGTCACTATAATGCTTGGAGCCATATTTATATTCGGACAGGGGCGCGAATGGGCGGGGCTGATAGAACAGAATATAACGATTAGCCGAAACGTATTTGGCACGACATTCTTCACACTCACCGGGTTTCACGGGTTCCACGTACTCATTGGGCTACTAATGCTTTCAATACTGCTCGGGCTCGCACTTTTCGGTGACTTCAAGGGGCCGAAGTCAGACGGCGTCGAGGTCATTTCGATTTACTGGCACTTCGTCGACGGCGTATGGATTGTGGTTTACTCGGTGATTTACGTATGGGCATTTTTTTTGTAACGATAAATTCTGTAACGACAAAATTACTCTGGAGAAACGAGCATGGAAATTTTACAGCTTCTTAATACAGGATGGTCATTTGAGCCTTGGGTTCTCATATTCGCCTCTTTATTAGTAGGAGCGTACATTCTGGGTGCGGGAGCCGGATTGAACAGATATTCCGTACTCTTTTATTCGGGCGTATTAGTAATGTTATTCGCTATTGTGAGCCCGCTGGACTTTCTGGGCAGATATTATTTATTCAGCGCCCATATGATTCAGCACATACTGCTTCTCCTGATAGCGCCGCTCTTAATGCTTCTGGGAATCCCGAAAGGAACGGCGGAAAAACTCCTCGAAGTAAAACCTATCGAGGGTATCATGAGAGTTCTCGGGAATCCCGTAATCGCATGGTTTTTGGGAGTAGGCGCCATGTGGGTATGGCATATGCCCTCTCTTCACGATATGGCTCTTAACAACGAAGCGCTCTATATAGCGCAGTTACTGAGCTTTGTCTTCATAGGCATGATATTCTGGTGGCCTGTGTTCGCTCCTGTGGAGAGCAGGAGGCTTAACCCCCTTACCGGCACGCTATATCTGGCATCCGCATGTCTTGGGTGTACGATTCTCGGGATGCTTATCACTTTCGCGGGCGCAGGGCTTTATACAGCCTATGTAAACCCGGCCGACACAGCGGGGCTGCTTGCGTTTATCAGAAACGACCTCTGTATTACCCCCGGTATGGACCAGCAGATCGGAGGTCTTACTATGTGGGTCCCGGGTTGTCTCATTTATCTAACCGCAAGCATGATAACTATTGCCCAGTGGTACGGAGCGCCCGAAGAGGGTGTTAGTACCGCGGGACAGGAGGCCGTTTAAAGGTGAACACTGCATTAATTAAAATGAAGGAGAACAGCTAAATTGAGTAACGGATCAGAATTCAGCACCCCGGGAGGCGGGACAAAAAGCACGGCGCCCGTGCCGCCCGGAAACACCCCTATCGGCGGCACTATCCCTAAGGGCTGGCATAAGCCGCTTCCCGAGCACCTACCAAAACCCGGGTACTGGCCTGCTATTATGGCTATGGGCATAACATTTATACTTTGGAGTTTGGCTGTCGGGTTCAATGAAGTGGTAAGCACGATAATAATATTATTTCTTGTAGGTTTGTCACTTTTTACGGTAGCGTTAATAGGATGGATAGGAGACCTGAGAAATGAGCGAAAAGACCAAAACGAGTGAAGAGTGCTCAAGGAGGCAGTTTTTCACTCACATAAGCATTACACTCGGGAGCCTGGCTGCGCTTATGGTAGGAATACCTATAGTGGGCTCTGTTCTCGCTCCGATTGTTAATAAGCCAAAACCCATATGGAGACCGGTAGGGGAGCTCAGAAGCTTTACGCTGGATGAGTACGTGAAGGTAAATTTTGTAGACGCCTCACCTCTTCCATGGGCGGGAATTACAGCGGAAACCGCTGCATGGGTAAGACGGAGCAAAAATGACGAGCTTACGGTATTTTCGGTAAACTGCGCACATCTCGGATGCCCCGTGAGATGGGTTTCAGGGGCGAAACTCTTTATGTGCCCATGCCACGGAGGGGTATATTACTCAGACGGCACCGTTGCTGCAGGGCCGCCCCCGAGGGGCCTTTACAGCTACCCTGTGAGGATAAAAGACGGGCAGGTAGAGATAAAAACAAGCCCGATACCGATTACGACAGTTTTGTAAAATACGGACGCACAAGAACATGTTAATGATGATGAATACGGAGCACTCTGAATGAAGTTTTTTAATAACGCATGGAACTGGTTTGAAGACCGAACGGGTTTGATGGGTGCATTGTGGCCGATTATGACCCACGCTGTGCCCAAGAACTCGGCTTCTTGGTTCTATGTGTTCGGGAGCGCCACTATGTTTGCGTTCCTGCTCCAGATTGCGACCGGTGTAACCCTCGCTTTCATGTACGTGCCGTCTGCGGGCGAGGCCTACCAAAGTCTCGAGTTTATAACCAATCAAACTCATTTCGGCAGGATCGTTAGGGGGCTTCACAATTGGGGGGCTTCGGCAATGATACTTCTCGTGGGGATACACATGATCCGGGTGTACCTGACAGCGTCATATAAATTCCCGCGCGAAATGAACTGGATCACTGGTGTCGTTTTGCTATCGCTCACTATTATCATGGCATTTTCGGGACAGGTCGTCAGGTGGGACCAGACAGCCGTGTGGTCTATGATTGTAGCCTCAGAGCAGGCAGGCAGAATTCCCTTTATCGGGCAATGGGTAGCGCAGTTTTTAATCGGCGGGGAAACCATTGGGGGCGCCACTCTGAGCCGTATGTTCGCATATCACGTGTTCATTGTCCCTGCACTGCTTATCATATTTTTGGTATTCCATTTATATCTCGTGATCAAAAACGGTATTTCGGAATTTCCCAAGGCGGGCGAGCCTGTCGATCCGAAGACCTATAGAGAGAAATACGAGGCAAGCGTCAAGCGGGACGGCGTGCCGTTTTGGCCCGTGGCAGCATGGCGGGACATGGTGTTCGGCTTTATAGTGATTACTACGATACTTCTGATAGCGATAATAATCGGCCCTCCCGATTTAGGAGCACCCCCGAACCCGTCTAATATTGACGCACTTCCGGTGCCCGACTGGTACTTCATATTCTACTTCGCGTTTCTTGCGCTAATGCCCCCTCCCATGGAGACAGTCCTCATGGTCTTCGGGCCGCTGTTGGTAGGACTCCTGCTATTCGCACTGCCATTTATCTCGAACCGCGGCGAGAGAAGCCCTCTCCGTCGTCCATGGGCGGTTGCGATGGTAGCGCTCACAATCGGATCGATTTCAGGTCTTTGGGCAATCGGCATCTCTTCCCCCTGGTCGCCGCATTTTGACGCCAAGCCTCTTACTGTGGAGATTATAGGCACGGACTCAGGTCCGGTTTACAGAGGCGGAGAGCACTTTAACGATAAGGGGTGCCTGTACTGTCATACTATTTCAGGGCACGGGGGTTTAAGAGGGCCCAACCTGACTTATATAGGCGACAGGCTTTCTGCCAATGAGCTTACGTGGCGTATAATGAACGGCGGGTTAAATATGCCGGGCTTCGGCGGTACGCTTACAAATGATGAGTTAAGCGATCTTGTTTCTTTTCTAAAATCCAGAAAGCATGTGAATCCTCAACCTTCGTCATCCGGCGGAGATTGATTTGGTTTCATCAGGAAGCGGAGCTGAACTATATCTTTGGGCAGAAAAATATCTAAAAACCAGTCAAGAGCAACGCGAATCTTTCTGTCCCATCCTGGTAGCTTGCCAAGGTATATAGTCCTCCACATTACCCATGCGAAAAATCCTGAGAACCTAAACCCCTTTATCTCAGCTACAGCGGAGCGGTGCCCCAGAGGGGCGAGCATACCCTGGGTCACGTATATAAAGGCTCTTTTCTCAGACTCTTTTCCGTCTATATAGGCAGCTACATTATGTGCAGTACGAACGGCTTCTCTTATAGCATGCTGAGCGGTAGGCGGATACGGCTTACCGGTGTGCGGGTCGGGCACGACAGCACAGTCCCCGAGAGCCCATACCCCTTCATATCCCGGCACTTCGGTAAATTCGTTCACCTCTATTCTCCCTTTCTCATCTGTAAATGGAAGCGCTGCTACAACGGGCTGAGGGGCCGTTCCGGCTGCCCATATTGCCGTATGAGTCTTTATCGTATCCCCGTCGTGAGTCACGACACGGTCAATACCCACACTATCCACTCTGGTATTAAGGCGGAACTCCATACCCCTTTTCTTAAGTAGATTCATACCGTATTCAGCCAGTCCCTCGCTCATCTCCTGCATAATCCTGTCTCCAGGGTCTATCACCACCACCTTCACCTCGTCCGACTTGACGTTCTTATAGAAGCGTCGGCTGGAGTCCACAAAATCATTAAGCTCCGCCGCTACTTCGATACCGGTATAACCGCCCCCCACGACTGCGAACGTCAGGAGGCTGCTGCGGAGCGCATGGTTCTCCTCTATATCGGCGAGCTCGAACATATCTATCACATGACTCCTCAGCACCATAGCGTCGGCCAGGTTCTTCAGAGGATAAGAGAACTCCTGTGCTCCCTTTACATTGTGAAAACCTGCCATTGCTCCCATGGCGATTACAATATAGTCATAGGTGATATTGTGCTTTTCGCGAGTTTGCGGATGGGTGCATGTGACGACTTTTTTGTCGTGGTCTATTTTCCGTACTTCAAGCTCTTTAAATGTGGTTTTTTTGACGCTCTCCCTTAGCGGTATAACTACGTGCTTAGCTTCGATACTGCTCGAAACCACCTCAGCAAGCATGGAGGTATAGACAAGATAATTCTTCTCACTTATGAGCGTAATCTCTATATCGTCTCTTTTCGAATAAATTTTCTCAAGAGTCTGCGCCACTTGCAGGCCAGCAAATCCGCCGCCCAGAATCAGTATATGCTTAGAAGTAGTCTCAGGCATTTAAGATCAGTCCTCCCGGTTCGTTCCATAAATTAAATACGCGTACTACGCGTTTGATGTGGGCTTAGGCTTACCTGGTCTCTAGCAAAATCCCTAGACAGCCCAAACAGACCTACACGCACTATCATTCTCTCATGAAATACATTCTGTTGTCAATAAATAAGGTGTATCCACATAAATGAAGCTCCGACTAACACGCTGGAGCTATTTAAAGAGTGGAATAAAGAGTTTTGATTAAAGTCAGAATACCCTAACCTTTCCCGTCTCCGCCGTCCTTATCGTCCTCGGGGATCCTAATGGCGACATAGATGGTGTTATCGCCCCTTTTAACGAGAAATAAAGCTGTTCCGCCGCTTTTCATACTATCTAAAGCGTCGTTATACTTGTCTAAATTTGTAATCTCTTTTTTATCGATCTCTATAATCACATCTCCGGTCTTGATACCCGCTTCTGAAGCAATACCGCCGTTTTCAACCTTGGTTACAACTACACCGTCTCCCGCCTCTATTTTAAAACGTTTTGCTAATTTGGCATTAAGATTCCTGACCCTAAGCCCCAGGGGTTTATGCTCTTGGGCCTCTTCTTCACTAACCGCATCGTCTGAAGGCACTTCACCGAGCTTTACCGTAACTTCTTTGGTCTTCCCGTCTTCAATAACCGTAAGTTTCGCCTCAGATCCAGGTGACGTTACAGCTGTAGAAGTTGTAAGGTCCGCGATATCCTCAACCTTTTTACCGTCAAACTCCACAATTACGTCCCCGCGCTTTATTCCCGCTTTGTCAGCCGGGCTTCCGGGTTCGACATCGCTTACGAGCGCCCCCTCATCCTCTTCGAGGCCAAAGCTTGAAGCGATCTCAGGAGTCACCTTTTGCACATAAACACCCAGCCAGCCCCTTACTACTTTCCCTCCATCCTTAAGCTGGTTTATCACAAACTCGGCCATGTTTATAGGTATGGAGAATCCGATTCCCTGGCCCCTGGCTACGATTGCGGTATTCACTCCCACCACTTGTCCCTGCATGTTAAACAGCGGTCCCCCGCTGTTCCCCGGGTTAAGAGGCGCATCGGTCTGGATAAAATCGTCATAAACGCCGAAACCAAGCGAGCGGCCCTTGGCGCTTACAATCCCGGCAGTCACCGTGTAACCCAAGCCAAAGGGGTTACCTATGGCTATGACCCAATCACCAATCCGGAGGTTATCGGAATTGCCAAGCACAACGGCTTGTAGCTCTTCTTCCGGCTCGAATTTAAGCACGGCAAGATCTGTTTTAGGATCTTTCCCTATAACTTCCGCTTTGAACTTATCTCCGTTCTGAAGAACGACCTGTATATCCGTAGCTTTTTCTATGACGTGGTTATTCGTGACCACGTACCCGTCCTGAGTGATGATGAAGCCCGAGCCCAACCCCTGTCGTTTATACTCCTTCTGGGGCTGGTTGCCGAAGAACTTCTTGAAAAACTCGTCCATAGGATCGTTTTCCCCAAATGGAGACCTGGGCCTATTCTGAGCAAAACCCCTCTGACGGAAGACGTTCGTGGTGCTTATATTGACGACAGAAGGTTTCAGGCTGACTACAAGGTCTGCGAAGGAAGGGAACTCGGTTCTCCCGGTCTGAAGCGAAGTTTTTACGCTCGTGGTTTCTTTCTTTGTCTGAGTATTATTATCTGTGTCAGTACCGGTATCAGCTTCTTGATTTTTGTCTGCCTTCGAGTTTTCTGTTGATGTTTTATCCTTGGGAATGTCTTTATCTACTTTTTCACAGCCTATAATTAACAGTGATAAGATTAAGGGAATAATAAGTATTTGTGCAAATGAGCGTGCCATGCGCACCTCCTGTGATTTTAGGTATTTAGATAATATATACTTCAAATACCCATAGGCAAGAAAAATAATTTTACTGCTTATACCCGGGTCAACCCGTGACTGATGAAACTTAGACAGTATATTGATCTGATCGACTACTCAGTACGGATTGACATTGATTTTCAAGCGGTAATAATGAGATGGGATCTATGAGTAAAACCGAACTTATAACCTTTGCGATTGCCATGCTCGCGATCACAAACCCTATAGGCAACCTTGCTATATTCGCGAGTATGACAGGC
>QIHJ01000397.1 GCA_003229065.1 Candidatus Dadabacteria bacterium | reverse complement strand
ATTGCAGTAAATATCCGTAACGTAACGGAGAAGATTAAAATATGAACCCGAATCGCAGAGTTTTTTATTTTCAAGGTAAAAAACCGCCGTTTTATGCTTTACCGCTCGCACTGATAACGGTAGTTCTGGTGGTAGGGGTACTGGCGGTATTCGGTCTCGTTATAGGTATCGCAGTTGCAGCACTCATAATATTCTTCAGCGTAATGAGGCTTGCTTCCTCTCTTGGAAAGAAGAAAGTGAGAGTGAGAGAAAGAGAAACCGAAAACAGCGGCACTACGATAATCCTCGAAGAAGGGGATTATGAAGTAATAGAAAAAGACAAAGAATCTCAATCTGCCGATTAAAATACCCCTTCGATCTCCCTGGCCAGACTAAAATCTTTTTCAGTAATCCCGCCGTCACTATGGGTAGTGAGCGTGATGGTGACCTTATTGTACTGGAGTATAATGTCGGGATGGTGGTCCGCCCTTTCAGCAAGAAGCGCTACCTTGTTTACAAAGCCTACGGATTCGATGTAATTCTTTAACTTAAAGGTCTTTGTAATCTGCTCATCAACCCTTTCCCACCCCTCAAGACCCCCGAGCTTATCCTGTATTTCTCCATCACTAAGTAGCGGCATATCGAGTCTCCTCTTAAAGCGTTAAATGTATTCAAACTCCCAGGGTTAGTCAAAACCTTTTGATCCCGAGAATTATGATTTAATATTACTCCGTGACAAGAGTATACGTCGGTGTAGGATCGAACCTGGGTGATAGGGCGTTTAACTGCGAGAGGGCTATACATGAAATCTCAGTATTAGCGGATGTTACAGCGGTCTCGTCCTTTTATGAAACTGAGCCTGTGGGTAATGAAGAGCAGCCGCTTTTTATAAACTGCGCCGTAGAGATTATGACTGATATATCGCCGCATGAGCTCTTAGCCGGACTTTTGGATATAGAGAACAAACTCGGAAGGGTGCGGGGACAGAGGCGAGCGTCTCACGGCGATGCCGGTGGGGGCGGGCGGGAGTGCGAAGCACGATCCGGGGGAATAAAATTAGAACAAGCGTCTCACAGCGATGCCGGGGCGGATAAAATCAGGGAACCGAGGGTAATTGACCTCGATATAATTTATTACGGTGATGAGATAATAGAGGATCCCGATCTAAAAGTACCCCACCCCGAAGCTCACAAGAGAAGGTTCGTGCTCGTACCACTTGCGGAGATTGCGCCCGAACATATAGACCCTGTATCTAAGGTTACCGTGACGGAGCTTCTTGATGAGATTAAGGATACTCATGGGGTAAACAAAATTGAACGCCCATCCACATCCGATCCACAGTAGTCCACAGCTTATCCACAGCCCTTAAGTAAAGTTTTACACATACTATAAACAGTAAGAGCGGAAACTGAAACCTGTATATATGCAACGATTACAGAGTGTTATGGCAATATTTGAATATGACATGAGTATTTAGTGAATAACACAAAGCTTTTTTGAGGAAAGTTTATCCACAGGAGATAGAATTAAGTTCCTTTTGCCGATTCAAGCGTATTCCACAGGAGCATGGATATAGTCATCGGCCCTACCCCGCCCGGCACGGGTGTGATAAACGAGGCTTTTTCCTGCACCGCCTGAAAGTCCACGTCCCCTGTAAGCTTGCCCTCTTCGTTGCGGTTTATTCCGACGTCTATCACTACGGCTCCGTCCTTGACCATATCCGCAGTGATGAAGTTTGCCCGCCCTATAGCGGCTACGAGGATATCGGCCCTTCTTGTGACTTCAGCTAAATCCCGGGTCCGGGAGTGGCAGAGGGTAACTGTGGCGTGGCGGTGAAGAAGGAGCATCGCTACAGGCTTCCCCACTATGTTACTCCTGCCTACGACTACCGCTTCTTTTCCTTTTATATCTATATTGTAGTACTCGAGCATCTTTATAATCCCGTGAGGTGTGCAGGAAATAAAGTGCGGGTTGCCCTCGACCAGAAGACCCACGTTGCAGGGATGAAAACCGTCCACGTCCTTGTCCGGAGACACAGCCCTCAGCACCTTGGTCTCGTTTATATGATCTGGGAGCGGCAGCTGTATCAGTATACCGTGTATATTATTGTCTTTATTGAGATTATCCACTAGTGAGAGAAGCTCTTCCTCCGTAGTTTCCACGGGGAGCTTGTGCTCTTCTGAATATATGCCGGCCTCGGTGCAAGCCTTTCTTTTATTTCTTACATATATCTCTGAAGCCGGGTTCTCTCCGACAAGAACTGCTGCAAGTCCGGGAGTTATACCCGATCTATCAACCAATTGAGACACACCTTTTGCGACTTCGCCCCTAATATGCTGTGAAACCTCTTTTCCGTCTATAATTTGAGCCATATTAATTCCCTCTTTGAGTAAGTTTTATTCAAAATTCCAAAAGTGGTTTAACGCTCCGCGTCCGTGTCCCAGGTTAAATGATTTTGAAATAGCCTGTGTAACATAACGTTTTGCTTCCTTTAGAGCTTCATGCATGGACATACCCTTAGCCAGATACGCGCAGACCGCAGCCGAATAGGTACACCCGCCTCCGTGAGTATTTTCTGTACCTATCCTGGGCACACTGTACTCGGCAAATTCACTCCCGTCGTAAAGTACGTCTACCGCTTCGTATGAAGTATCCAGGTGCCCCCCCTTAACGAGCACGAACTTGGGTCCGAGCGACTTTATTTCCCGCGCGGCCTCCCTCATATCATCAAGGGACTTCACTTTCTCGCCCGTCAGGACCTCTGCCTCCGGGAGGTTCGGCATTACGATATACGTAATCGGCAAAAGTTCCCGGATGAGTGCTTTAACAGCTCCCGTATCCGAAAGTGAAACTCCGCTTGTAGAGACCATAACAGGGTCCACGACAATCTTATCCATACCGTAATCATCTAACATTTTAGCTACGGAAAATACTATGCTCTCGTTTGAGAGCATGCCCAGCTTTACGGCATCCGCGCCTAAATCACCAAGCACAGCGTCAATCTGAAGCTCCACGAATTCGTGGGGAAGGTCGTGTATTCCCAGTACGCTCCGGGTATTCTGCGCCGTGACGGAAGTCACAACCGACATGCCGAAAACCCCCAGCGCCGTAAAAGTTTTGAGGTCGGCCTGTATACCTGCACCTCCGCCCGAATCTGAGCCCGCAATACTTAACGCACGTGGAACTGTTCTTCTCACACGGCTTTATTCTACTAAGATATTGCCGCCTTTACAAACCCCCCGGCGCACCTGCCCTAGACTTAATAATTTTTGGATGTAATATATACGGGACTCAAAAATTCATTAGGAGATATAGCGGCAATGGTAGAGATTTCAGATAAAGACGAAGTATTATTCCCCGAGCTATTCGGAGTTGATGACAAGGGCAAAGTAAGGCTTATAGCGGGATACTCAAAAGAGTCCGACAACTGGACATTCCCAAAATATTTAGCCGACCCCGTAAGCTTCTCGGACGAGATAGAAGAAAAAATGATGAGCCCTGAAGGGGAGCTCCATTCATTTACCGTAGTTAGGAGAAGCATGCCGGAATTCCCTGTCCCCTATGCGCTTGCATTGGTGGATTTCCCAGAAGGCGTAAGGGTAATGGCACAGGTTGAAACGGATGACCCCGAAGGACTCAAGATGGGTCAGAAAATGGGCATAACCATAGGCACGGTTAAAAAGACAAAGGACGGAAAGGACGTAAAATCTTATAAGTTCTACGCAGTAAAAAAATAGCGGCGTTACCGGGTCGGCAAGTAACTCTGAAACCTAATACCCCATACCAATTCGAACAGGGCAGCCTAATTCTAGCCAACAACACTATTCTAATTCCTCTGGAATTTAGATATACTGCGGACTCCCTCTTAATGTCGTGCATTTGTACTCAATGAAACCCTAAGTCTGCTTTATAGCCGTGCTATATCCACTCTAAATTTATTATTTACTTTTCGCCCTCAATCATTTATTCTGAAACTAGAGGAAATGAGCTTTCATAGTATGAAAAACTTATATTATTCTCTTCTCTTTAGCCTGTTCTTAATTTTATTCCTTCCTTCCGTGGTTATGGGGAATGAGGATTCTGATTCTCCGGACCAAGATGAATCCGTAACTACCGCAGCTGAAACCTCAAACGAGATACTGGCAATAGAGGTTTCAACTTCTGATCTCGGGCTAAACGTACTCGGCACAATAACAAACGGAGACAAAAGAAAGGTACTGTTAAAGAACCCGGTTACAGGGGAGTTAGGGAGCTATTTCGAAGGGGAAAGGATAGACATCGTAAGCTCTGAGCCGGTGAAGGTGGTCGAGATTTCAAAATGCATAATTTTGATTGAAAGAGCGGGAAAGTACGAGACCATGGAATGTAACAACAAAATGCCGACTGTAGTATTTAACGGACCGGGCGCGTTGTCAAAATATAAGATTGTAAGAAAGGGGGATAATGATTTAAGCATTCTGTCGCATAAATTCATTACTGACTACGATAAAGACATCATGAGCGTTAGCGTAAAACACGATGTAGACCCCTATCTGGTAAAAGCGGTGATAAAGGCTGAATCAAACTTTGATCCGAGCGCCGTGTCACACAAAAACGCACAGGGCATTATGCAGCTCATACCCGAGACTGCGAGTGATTACGGTGTGGACAATCCCTTTGACGCAAAAGAGAATATGGACGGGGGAGTCCAGTACTTAAGCGACCTTCTAAATTACTTTGACGGAGATCTGAAACTTTCTCTTGCTGCCTATAATGCCGGAAAGGGCGCGGTCATAAAACACGGCTTTACAATCCCCCCATATCCCGAGACTACGGAGTACATTACGAAGGTACTCGGATATTATAAGATCCTTAAATCCCGGAGCTACGGACCAAAAAATAGCTTGGCATTAAAGAAATGATACGCCGCAAAAAAATAATTTAGCTTTAAATAATAACTTGGCACTCAAAAAACAGGTTGTCTGCTCATTTACAACCTAAATTCTGCAAATTTAAGTATAAATTATCCAGGTCTATAGCTTGTGCCGATGCCTTGTGATGAGTATAACTCATTGTAATCATAAGATAATGCAAAACCAAATTGCCATAAGTTTGACAAAATATGGTTCCTGCTCTAATATAATAAGTTTACTAAACGAGTATTAGGGCCCATAGCTCAGTTGGTTAGAGCGGCGGACTCATAATCCGTTGGTCCCTGGTTCGAGTCCGGGTGGGCCCAAAAAACGTTTTAATTACGGCATGTTATATGTATAAAACTGTCAAAGCTAAAAACTGTCTATATCCAACAAACTTAATCATTCCTTCATTCCAGGGAAGAAGGCCGCTATTTCTAAAGGGTAGAATTAAAAACTACACACACAAGGGAGGGGTATATGAAAGACCAAATTGTGGTTATCGATGAGCTCCAGCGTATCGATACGGAGCTCAGCGAATTAGAGGTACATCTTAAGGAGTACCCCGAAAGAATTTCAGCTCTTGAGCATGAGTTAGAAGCATCCCGAAACACACTATCCGAATTAAAAACACAACTCGAACAATTTAATGAAAACAGAACCAAACTTGAGCAGGAATTATCAGGTAATGAGGAAACTATAAAAAACTCGGAAGCAAAGCTCTTCGACATTAAGACCCACAAGGAATATGCAGCGCTTCAGAAAGAAATTTCAGACACGAAAAGAATGAATTCAGAACTCGAAGAAAACCTTATAGATGAAATGGAGAGAATAGAGGAAATAGAATCCAAAATTTCCGAACTCGAGCAGGAGCTTTCCTCAAAAGAAGAAGAGTACAAGGAAAAAATAGACGGAATAAAAGAACAGCTCGAGGAAGTAAAAATACAGTACACGCCGAAAAAAGCCGAAAAAGAAAACATCGCTTCAAGAATAAGCCCCGAGATACTCCCCGTATATGAAAAAATAAAGAAAAGAGACGGGACGGTTCTTGCTCTTGCCAAGAACGAAGTGTGCACGGGGTGCCACATGAATATTCCACCTCAGCTTTTCAACGAAGTGCTGACGCTATCGAGGATCATTCAATGTCCTAACTGCAAAAAAATTCTTTACTGTGAAGAAGAAAACCCAAATGAAGCTCAAACAGAAGCTCAAACAGGGTAGCGGCAGTACCCAAGATGCAGCAGTACTCAAGATGCTATAGCACCTAGGATATGGAACCTGACCAAGTGGAATTAAATCAAGTAGAAATATATATAGACGGCGCTTCCAGAGGCAACCCAGGGGAGGCGGGAATAGGCATATTTATTAAAGAGTCAGGGGGTAAAACCCGAGAGATCACAAGATATCTAGGAACCAAAACCAATAACCAAGCTGAGTACACTGCGCTGATTGAAGCGCTTGAATCAGCGAAAGAACTAAACGGCCGTCCAATTCGAATCTTTACAGACTCACTGCTCGTCGCAAACCAAGTGAACGGCTTGTGGAAAGTGAAACATGCTGAAATAATCCCGCTTAATAAAAAAGCCAGGAGCTTGTTCGCAGGATTTAAGGACATAACCATCCGGCATATCAGGAGAGAACTTAATACCGAAGCGGACAGACTTGCAAACCTGGCAATAGATGAATACTTTAAATAGAGGCGAGTGAGCCGGGCAATCGCTGGTTTCCGCAGTAGTGCGGGGACTGGAGGAAAGTCCGAACTCCCCAGGGCAGAGCGCTGGGTAACTCCCAGGTGTCGTGAGGCAACGGAAAGTGCCGCAGAAAATATACCGCCTAAGTTTTTCCGCAAGGGAAGACCGGTAAGGGTGAAAAGGGGGTGTAAGAGACCACCGCGCGGATTGGCGACAGTCCGCGGCACGGTAAACCCCGCTCGGAGAAAGACAAATAGGGGAGCGTTTTTCTTAGGAAAATAAGGGCTGCCCGCCCGAAGCTTCCGGGTACGTTGCGAGAGGCATTCAGTAATGGATGTCCCAGATGAATGATTGTCCAAGACAAAATTCGGCTTACAGGCCCGCTCGCCTTTAATTAAACTTAACTAAGACAAATTCCTTCTTGCCGATTCTGAGTTCTATTGCGCTGGAATCGGGTATTACGCTATTTATATCTGTAGTTTTCTCGCCGTCAATTGTGACCCCGCCCTGAAGAATGAGCCTCTTTGCCTCTGCCCTGCTCTTTAATCTTTCTGAGGACTCTGTTACCAGGTCGAGAAGAGTCATGTCACCTCCGCGCTCAATGAGTATTTCTCTCGCGTCTTTGGGGAACTCTCTTGTGGAGAACTTCGTATCGAAATCCGCTTTGGCCGCAAGCGCCTGCTCGCGACCCTTGAGCCAGGCGGTAATATCGAGCGCCAGCTCCTTCTTGGCCTCCATTGGGTGCCCGCTCTTTAGCGCCTCGATCTCGCCGTCGCTCCTGTCGGTCAGAAGCTCGTAGTAGCGCCACATCAGAGAGTCCGAGAGAGACATAAGCTTGCCGAACATATCGACAGACGTGTCCTCGAGCGCAATGTAGTTGTCAAGGGACTTCGACATCTTTCTCACCCCGTCTAGCCCCTCGAGTATCGGAAGCAAAATCGCAATCTGGGGCTCTATCCCATAGTGCCTCTGCAGATCCCTCCCCAGGAGTATATTGAACTTCTGATCCGTCCCCCCAAACTCTATATCGGACTTGAGGCTCACGGAATCATATGCCTGTATGAGTGGATAGAGGAATTCGTTAATTGTAATAGATACACCGCTTTTGTACCGCTTCTCAAAGTCATCCCTCTCTAACATTCTCGCCACATTACCCTGTGAAGAGAGCTTCAAGAGCTCAATTGCGGACATCCCGGAGAGCCAGGTGGAATTAAACACAACATCGGTCTTGTCTCTCAGGAGTATCCGGAACACCTGCCTCTCATACGTAAGCGCGTTCACCTTAACATCCTCCTCCGTGAGAGGGGGCCTCGTCTCCGAGCGGCCCGAGGGGTCTCCGATCATTGCGGTGAAATCGCCTATCAGAAACAGCACCGTATGCCCGAGGTCCTGAAACTGCCGAAGCTTCCTGAGCAGAACCGAATGGCCCAGGTGCAAGTCAGGCGCTGTGGGATCGAACCCGGCTTTCACCCTGAGCGGCGCGTTCTTCTCTTTTGATCTCTTGAGCTTAGATAAAAGCTCTTCCTCTGAGATTATCTCCTCTACACCCCTTCTTAATATCCTAAGCTGTTCTTCTGGTTCTATAAAATTCAACGCGCGCTCCTTGTATTCATTCCTCTTTGATTCGCTAAAAAATATAGAGCATCTGGATGTTCTGGTCAATATAGCTGTATTGACGGGTGCATAACTTAACCCCTCTGCTGCATAGGATATAGCAAGAACCTCTTCAGCATTAAAATATTGTATAAACTTATATGTCGATGTTGGATAAAATAAACGGCAGGTCGCTAAGACCGCTCATCACTCCGGAACGTATTTCGAGAAGAGTCAGTGAGCTCGGGCAGGAAATCACGGGGGATTACAAAGGGAAGAACCCTTTAATACTAGGTATCTTAAAGGGCGGATTCATATTCCTGGCCGATCTCGTAAGACAGATAGAACTGGACGTCGAGATTGAATTTCTGAGAGTATCGAGCTACCGAGAAAGCGATAGCCCGGGGAAGATTGAGCTTCTTCAAGACACTGGTATTTCTCTTAAGGGAAGGGACTTGATTCTGGTCGAGGAACTATTGGACACAGGTGGTACACTCGGGTTTATAAAAGAGATTGTACTAGCTAGAGAGCCTGCGTCTTTTAAGATATGCGCTTTGATAGATAAGAGAGAGCGCAGAAAGCAAGATATAACAGCCGATTACCTGGGGTTTGAGATCGAGGGGGGATTTATCGTAGGTTACGGAACGGATTATGCCGAGAAAGGACGAAACCTGCCCGGGATTTATGTGATTGATTAATTTAGATAGGGAGTGATTGCCGGATATATCGAACGAAAAAAGGAGAAAAAAATGAGCCTAAGAGACCGGATACCTGAAGATATAAAGAGCGCCCTCAAGAATAGGGAGAGCCTTGAGCTTACGGTGCTGCGTATGCTGCAGTCCTCAATTAAGAACAGGGAGATTGAGAATAAAAAACGCGAGCTTACTGACGAGGAAGTTATAGGGGTTATAAGTACCGAGATCAAAAAACGAAGAGAGGCTGCAAAGGAGTATGAAAAGGTCGGGAGACCCGATGCCGCGGCGGATGAAACGGCTGAGATGAACATCCTTATGAAATATATGCCCGAGCAGATGGACGAGACTCAAATAAGATCCTTGGTAATTAAGGCGATAACAGATACAGAATCAAGCGGCATGAAAGATATGGGGAAGGTAATGAAAGAGGTTATGCCCAAACTGAAGGGTAAGGCGGACGGCGCGCTCGTTAATAAGATTGTAAAAGAAGGTCTTGAAAATACAGAAGGAGAGTAGTCAAAACCTATAAGCGAATAAAAAACACCAGGAGACTTAAATGGCAGAAGCGGCTAAAAAGATAAAATTGGGATCGGAGGGAGTGAAGTGGGACTTGGGGGACCTGTACTCCGGGCTTAAAGACCCACGCATAGAAAGAGACGGAAAGAGCTTACTTAAGAGAGCGGAAAAATTTGAGAGAACATACAGGGGCAAGATAAATTCCAAGACCATAACTCCTAAGAAACTCTTAAACGCTGTAAAGGAGCTCGAGAGCATAAGTGAGCGGATAGGGAAGCTCCTCTCATACGCATACCTTGTATTTGCCGCCGACACATCAAAACCCGAGCACGGAGCTTTTCTTCAGAGCGTGCAGGAATCCTCCACCGAGCTCAGAAAACACCTGATTTTCTTTGAGCTCGAGTGGGTGAAGCTGAATCAGAAGAAAGTAAATGAGCTCCTTAAATCACCGGCGCTTTCAGAGTATAAACATTTCCTCCTCCGGGAGAGACGCTACAAGCCTCACAGGCTGAGCGAGCCCGAAGAGAAAATAATGGACGAGAAGGCCAACACCGGAGGGCGTGCTTTCAGGCGTCTGTTTGATGAGCTTCTTAATAATATAACCTTTAAGGTCAAGATAGGTACAAAGACCGTGTCCCTTAGCGAGACCGAGACACTGGCGCTATTATACGACCCTGTGCGTGAGAAGAGAAAGGCGGCCGCCAAGGGGTTAACAGACGGGCTTAAAGAGAACTCCCATGTACTCACTTACATTTTCAACACCTTGGTATACGACCACGCGACGACTGATCGCTTGAGAGCGTTCACTCACCCTATGGACTCGCGGCACCTGGACAACGAGATCAAACAAGAAACCGTCGTCTCCCTGATCACGTCATGTGAGAAAAACTATGATATGGTCCAGAGCTATTACAAGCTCAAAAAGAAGCTCCTCGGAATAAAGAAGTTCTACGATTACGACAGGTACGCCCCTATCTTTCCCGATACCAAAATCATACAATATAAGACTGCAAGGAAAATAATAATCGATTCGTTCGATGAATTTTCACCTAGAATGGCAGAGATTGCAGACAGGTTCTTCGAAAAGAACTGGATTGACGCCGAGACACGGAACGGCAAAAGAGGGGGAGCATTCAGCCACGGCACCACTCCAAGCGCACACCCCTATGTGTTTATAAACTACACAGGAAGGATGCGGGACGTTATGACGCTGGCGCATGAGCTGGGGCACGGCGTGCATCAGTACTTATCGAGAAAGCAGGGATATTTTGAATCCGACACCCCGCTTACTACGGCAGAGACAGCAAGCGTATTCGCCGAGATGCTGGTGTTTCACAAGCTAATGGAGAATGAAAAGGACCGCCGTACCAAGCTCGCTCTCATATGCGGCAAGCTCGAGGATATCTTTGCAACCGTATTCAGGCAGGTGGTGCTTACAAAGTTCGAGGAGAAGCTCCACCTACTAAGAAGACAGGAAGGTGAGCTTACTACGCAGAGGATTAACGCGCTCTGGACCGGGGCTAATAAACCCATGTACGGAAGCTCGGTCGAACTCACGGAAGACTATTCGAACTGGTGGATGTATATACCCCATTTTATACATTCACCTTTTTACTGCTATGCGTATTCATTCGGAGAGCTCTTAGTGCTGGCTCTATATAACAAATATCAGAATGAAGGGGATAAGTTTGTTCCCAGATACATAGGGCTATTATCTTCAGGGGGGAGCGAATCACCTCCGAATCTTCTTAGCCGCGTCGGCGTCGATATAGACGACCCCGGATTCTGGCAGGGAGGGCTCGATCTGCTGAGGGACATGGTAAGTGAGGGATTCGAGCTTGCCGGAAAAGATTGAGACAGAAGAATTCAAACAGAAGATTTACCACAGCTGCGGACACGCCGCTAATATACGACCGGAGGCTAGTTTTGGAATCCGGCGGGGCTTAATTATTGTCCAGGAGCACGTCGTTTAAGACAGAGCTAAGCTTCTTTACCTCGTAGGGTTTGGGGAGGACTGCTTTAAATCCGTATTTCTTGTACTTAGCCATTATGGGGTCACTCGAGTATCCGCTCGAAACTATGGCTTTAACGTCCGGGTCTATTACACGGAGCTTCCGGAGCGCTTCCTCTCCGCCCATCCCTCCGGGGATCGTAAGGTCCATTATCACACTGTCAAAAGGTTTTCCGCTCTTACGGGCTGATTTATATTTTTTAAGGACCTCGCTTCCGTCCTTTGCGTAATCGACTTCATATCCGATATGACTGAGCATTTCACCAGCGGCTTCGAGCACTTCATGTTTGTCATCCATAACGAGCACCCGGCCGCTACCCCACACAATCCCATTCTCCTTATGTAGCTTAGAGCCGTTTAACTTGCCGTTTGCCGGGATGTAGATATAAAATTTCGTACCCATATGAAGCTCCGAATCCACAGCGATATAACCGCCGTGGTTCTTGATAATCGAGTACGAAGTGGCAAGACCCAGTCCGCTCCCGCTCTGCTTTGTTGTAAAATAGGGATCGAATATTCTGGATAAATACTCTTTGGGTATACCAATACCCTCGTCCTCAACCGTGGTTTTTACGTATTTATCACCATTCAGAGGAACTCCTTTTTCTTTACTCGCCTGGGTATTTTCAAGCTTAATTGTAATCTTCCCGTCATTAGTCATGGCCTGCGAGGCGTTAATAAGAAGATTGCTTATAACCTGACTCATCTGTCCCTGGTCGATCTCGACAGGCCATATGTCACTGTCGACTATAAATTTAAATTCCAAATCCGAGCCGCTCATTGTAAAATTAGTCGTATCCCTGATCACTTTCTCAAGTGATGAAGGCTCTCTTGAGTCGGGCACCTCGCCTTTGGAAAAAGTGAGGAGCTGATTTGCAAGATCCCTTGCCTTTTCGCAGGCACTCTCTGCTTCAAGGAGCCTCTTTCGTGCGTTATTATCCTTGAAGTCCGACACTTTCGATAGTGATATATTCCCCATTATTGCGGTAAGGAGGTTGTTGAAATCGTGAGCAATGCCGCCCGCAAGCACACCTATGGACTCTAATTTTTGCGCCTTAAGTAGTTCTTCTTCCATTTTCTTTCTTTGAGTTATATCTCTGAATACCAATACGACTCCGACGATTATGCCGCTTTTGTCCCGTATCGGCGAGGAGCTTGCCGATACGTACCGGAGCTCTTCTCTCCCCTTGGTTACAAGAACCGTGCCTTTATGAAGACCGACTGTGTTGTTTGCATTAATAGCTCTTATTACCGGGTTCTCCTTATTCTCTCCCGATTCTTCATCGACTAACAAAAATACTTCGTCTATATTTTTTCCCGAAGCATCTTCCTGTGACCAGCCGGTCAAGAGCTCTGCCACCTTGTTCAGTGTATCGAT
>QIHJ01000404.1 GCA_003229065.1 Candidatus Dadabacteria bacterium | reverse complement strand
CTAAACGCTGTAGAGGAAGCTCAGCTCGAAGGGGAAATTAAGAACACACAAGAGGCGCTCGAATTAGTAGCCAGTAAATACCCACACTCTGAACTAACTTAAGAGCGGATAATGCTCGCCGGGGAATCGGCAGATTGATTTATTAAAAAGTCCCTTCCGGATAGTCTGAAGAAATGTACCATAATTTGCCTATCTTAATCCAGGTATCTTCTATCATAATACTCTCTTCAGTAACAGAGGGGTACTTAAAGTACGTATAATAAACCCTGACCGTAGCTCTGTCAGTATCACCGCTGCTTTGTTTACTCCCCGGGTCAGGATCACCAGTTTGACCCTCTTCTATATCAGAAGGATCAATGAAGGTCACGTCTTTAATTTGATAAGATGTAATATTCAGGTCTTTTTGGTTCCTGAATACGAAGCTCTCATATTCCCTCGCGCTCTGTGGATCCACAAACTGTACAGCCTTCTCGTAGTACTTCCACTGAATAAGCTTGTAATACCGGTCGGTTGAATACTGAAAGGACTCCCTATCGTCCTTTTGCATAAGATCTTTAGTAGCCCCGCAGCCAAGTACAAGCATTAGTGCAAGGACATAAAAGAAACAGGAATTCCTCATATCTGAAGAAATATCATATTCTATATTTTATCAAAAGTCCACGTAAACAGAATTAACCCAAAGCATTAAGTGAGGGAGCTTTATGAAAGCTCCCTCACGAACTTTAAGGTTAAATTTTTCCCTGAAGCAAAAATGCTATCAAAAGAGCGTATATTACGAGAGATTCGATAAGGGCAAGACCGATAATCATCGGAGTAAGAATTTTAGAGCTTGCACTTGGGTTCCTAGCAATACCGGTCAAAGCGGCTGCGGTCGCGATACCCTGACCGTAACCTGCGATACCTGCCGCAATGCCAATCCCTATGCCTGCGCCTAATGCAAGACCGAGCTTCGTGAGATCACCCGAGCCTCCTTCGGCCGCCATAGCAATATCCGGGACGAAAGCGGTAAGTATAACCACTCCAAATATCGAAAGTAAAGATATAGCCTTATGCATCTGTGTGCCTCCTTATAAATTGAGTTAGTTGTCGTTTTTCTAAACTTTTCATTTTTGCTTTTTATTCAATTTCACTGTCATGCGCGGTCGCAAGAGTAATGTAAATAGTAGAGAGAATCGTAAAAATAAATGCCTGTAGAAGCGACACGAAAATACCCAGGCCGACAAATATCGCCGGTACGACGTAATGCATCAGGTTTGTAAACACTCCCATTACCAAGTGGTCTCCCGAGATGTTCATAAAGAGCCTGAGTGAGAGCGACACCGGCCTCACGAAATGACTAACGAGCTCGATAATGAACATAAGGGGGGCAAGGAAAAGCACGGGGCCTGCAAAGTGCTTTAGATAACTCAGGCCGTTTTCCTTAAATCCGTAGTAGTTGTACATAATAAAGATAACAATTGCACATGCGACAGTAGTATTAAAATTACCTGTCGGCGGCAAAAAGCCCGGCACTATGCCAAGCAGGTTGGCGAACATTATAAAGAAAAAAGAACCTGCCAAGAGCGGGAAGTACCTTTTAGCATTCTCTCTTGAGCCGAGCACGTTCGTCAGTAGATCGAAGAGAAAATCTATAGTGAGTATTTCAAAGATAGTCTTTATGGAAAATCTCTCATCCGGGAGAACGGAATCATCCCGGGAAAGAGCGCTCTTAATCTTAAGTCCCGCTAAAGCCAGTAATATAAGAACGAGGATCGAACCCAGAATATAATCGTATTTATCAAGCCCAAGTAGCGTAAACCAGCTAAAGTGCCCCATCTTTACCTCCTCTCAAACTCTCAGCAATGATAACCAGAACAATCCCGGTAACGCCGATGAAAAAACCGTATATATTGACTTCCGCAAATAAAAATATTGTTACCACAATACCTACAAATACGAGCATCTTAATTATAAAAATGAAGATGCCAAAACCTTTAGGATATGCGTTTGCAATGAGTGAGTTAACCAAAAACCTTATAGCCATGAAATTAGCTGTGAAGAGAACGCCGCCCGCGAGAACCCCGAACGCAAGCTCGGTTGAACCAAGCACATAGCTTACAGCCGTAAGTATGATGGTTACTACTAAACCCGTTTTTTCAACTCTTCCTATCTGAGGTAATGTAATCAGACTCTCTTTACTTTCCGTCATTTAATCTTTTTAATCATCCTTAAGAGCAAGCTAAATCCGGCAACCACACCCGCTAACAGCCCTAAGATCGTAAACCATGGAGTCTCGGCCCCAACCCACCTATCAACATAATGCCCGAGTAATATACCGGCTATTACCGTAAGCCCTAGCTCAAAACCTACCGCTATGAATACGAGCCATTTATATCTGTTCTGATTCTGCTGCTTCTTAAAATTGAGTACCTCAATCAGATTGTTTTAAGTGATTTATACACTGCTTCAATCGTTTTATTTATATCCTTTTCAGTATGGGCAAGCGATACGAAAACAGCCTCAAACTGAGAAGGCGGAAACATAATACCAGCCTTGAGCAAATTATCAAAAAATTTCGAGTATTTTTTTGTATTACTCCTTAGAGCCGACTCGTAATCAGTAGGGGGGACGTCATTGAAAAAGAGCGTAAACATAGATTCTACAGAGTTTACTGAGGCCTTAACACCTGTCTTTTTTATCACATCCGAAAGACCGTTCACAAGTGCCGATGTATGTTCTCTGAGCTTCTTGTAATTTCCCCTTTGTTTTAATTTTGTAAGCGACGCAAGCCCTGCGGCCATTGCAAGAGGGTTACCGGAGAGAGTGCCCGCCTGATATACAGGGCCCTCGGGAGCTACCAATCCCATTATTTTTCGGCTCCCGCCGAATGCGCCGACCGGAAGTCCTCCGCCTATAATTTTACCAAGACAAGTGATGTCGGGCGTAACACCGTATTTACTCTGTGCCCCTCCAGGGCTTAACCTAAACCCTGTAATCACCTCATCGAAAATAAGAAGGGATCCTGATTTCTTGGTAATTTTTCTGAGCGCCTCCAGAAAACCCGCCTCCGGGGTTACAACACCCATGTTGCCCGCAACAGGCTCTAAAATTATAGCGGCTATTTTCCCGCCGTATTTTTTGTAAAGCTTCTGTACCGAGCTCACATCGTTGTATTTAGCTAAGAGGGTTTTATCCGTAAATGACTTCGGCACTCCGGGGCTGCTGGGCGAGCCGAAGGTAGTCGCGCCGGATCCCGCTTTAACAAGCAGGTAATCGGCATGACCGTGGTAACAGCCTTCAAATTTTACTATATAGTCTCTACTTGTATGGGCCCTGGCGAGACGAACGGCACTCATAGTGGCTTCAGTCCCCGAGCTAGTCATCCTGATCATATCTATTGATTTGAAACTTGCGGCTATAAACCTAGCCAGAGAAATCTCATCCGAGCAAGGGGCTCCGTAGCTTGTTCCCCTTGAGGCTGCGCTCTTAACCGCCCTTACAACGTCAGGGTCTGCATGACCATGAATCAGCGGCCCCCATGAGGACATATAATCTATGTACTTGTTACCGTCCTCATCATAGATGTAAGCACCCTTAGCCCGTGAGATAAAAACAGGAGTCCCGGATACTGCATTGAAAGACCGTACGGGGCTGTTCACACCACCCGGCATTAATCTTTGTGCAGCTTTATATAACCTCTTGGATTTTGTAAGCTTGAATTTCATCTGAGATAAAGTGCGTAATTTTAATTAATTTACGGAATGGACAAAAGGAAATCGAGATTTAGTAAACATGGATCACTCTGTACTGTCAAGTAAAACCTAACAAGATTCTCTAAAGTTGGGTATTAAAAATATACAAAAAAATGGAGAGAGACCCTCTAGGAGTCTCTCTCCATAATCTGTATTCTCATCCAATATAATAGATGAGATATCTCTCTTATCTATTCTACCAACGCAAATAGGACAAAAAGGCTATTAGTTAGCGTACTGAAAAATAAGCCTTGCGCCTACTTTAGCGGTAGGTGAGGTTACTATGAAGTGTGCCCTTCTGTTAAGCTGATAGGCTTCTTCAGTGGTCCCAGCGCCGAACTGAGTTGTCTCACCACCACTTGCAGTTGAAATCCTAGAAGGATCTATTCCCATCTGGGCTAAGAAAGCCTTTGTGGAATCAGCCCTCTTCTGAGCGAGTCTCAGGTTGTATGCAGGTGTACCTCTAATATCTGCATAACCTTCGATAAGCACAGTAAGATTAGGATCTGCCTGCATTGTTCCAGCGTTCTCTTCGAGAACAGCTGCTGCATCCGGTCTGATATTGAACTTGTCAAAATCAAAGAATATATCCTTTAGATCCGGTGCCGGTGGTGGAGGCGGTGGTGGAGGCGGTGGAGGCGGCGCTGAACATATCAGCTTGGCCTCGTCTGCCTTAGCTTTTGCATCTATCAGCATTCTGCGGGCTTCTAATTCGCTGCAGAATTCACCAGCAAGAGCTTTACCCTTAGCAAGGGCTGCTTGCGCTGCTGCAAGCTCGGCCTCGCCACATGGGGCTCCACAATAGTCTCCTCTTGTAGGATCATCACCGCAAACTCTTTGCTTACACTGCTCACACGTTGCTTGTGCGTCGGCTGTTGCCGATTCGGCAGCTGCTAGCTCTTTTGTTGGCGGGGGTGTCGCACAGCTGGCTAAAAATAGCAATGCAACAAATAGTAAGGGCATACCCAAAAACATTATTTGCTTATCCCTTTTCATTCTACTGCACCTCCTTTAAGAGTTTTTTGAGTACCTATTGAGTACATAATAATAAACCGTTTAACCGCTAACTGCAAGTTCTCTTATTTTTTCCTTTGCTGTATTAGCTTCATCTGATTGAGGGTATTTGTCAATGAGTGTTTCAAAAAATAATTGCGCTTCTTCATTTTTGCCTATCTCCATTAGTGAAAGCCCCTGCTTTAAATACGACAGTGGAACCCTGTCGTCACTGGGGTAAGTATCTATAAACCTTTGATAATCTAGTATCGCTTCTTCAAACTCCCCCTCTCTGTAATAGGACTCTGCTATCCAGTAAGTTGCATCTCCGGCCTTTGAAGATTTTGGATATTTCGACAAAAATAATTTAAAATTTTCCCTCGATCCCTCATAATTTCCTTCGCTGAGCTCTGTGTAACCTCGATCATAAACAACTTCCTCTGTGCTCATTGACGCGGTTTCAACCTCAGTGGAACCGCCTTCTGAAGGAACCGGAAGATCAAATTCAGATTTATTTACCTTCGCATTCAACTCGGAATAAGATTTGTTGAGACTGTTCACTTCCTGTTGAAGCTTATACAGCTGCTCTCTAAGCGCCGGGTCGGTACCACCCCCCTGGGAGCCTTTAATTGACTGAACCTGTTTTGTTAAACTATCCATCTTTGCCTCTAACCGGGTCTGCCTCGCATACACACTGTTCATGTCCCCCTGCGAAGCTGGTACACAGCCTGCACCCAAAATGCAAGCCACCGATAACAACATAATAATTGAATTAACTCTCATAGACAATACCTAAAAACTCGGAGAAGACACAGCCGGCACGAAATGAGCTCTTCTGTTCTGCTGATAATCATAGTCAGAAGTACCGAATGCAAACTGCTCCGTCTCACCTTTACTTACGGCCTGTACTATTGAAGGAGATGCCCCGAGACCTATAAGATAGTTCCTCGTAGATTCCGCCCTTCTTTGACCGAGTGCTAGATTATATTCCTCAGTACCTCTGATATCGCAGTAACCTTCAATCACAACAACCTGAAATTTACCGGAACTGCCTCTTATTATCCTTGCGTTATCGTTTAGTGTGCTTCTTGATTCCGATGTTATGCTCGACTGATCGTACCCGAAGAAAACATCAACCAGTCCGTAAGACGAGCCTGAAGGACTGAGCGAGGAAAGCGACTCTTCAACCGTATCAATATCGATAGATTCGACATACGCCTGATTTTTTGCTTTACCCTCTGCTTCTATGGCTTTAAACCGGGCTTCCTCTAGTAAGGCGCGCGCGCCTGCCTTATCCCCGGCAGCCATCATTTCTTTAGCCTTAGCTATCAATTCCTCAGCTGCCTGATATTCCGGGAGCCCCTCGGCTCCGGCGTCTCTAGCCGCCTGTAAAGCTGCTTCCGCATCAGCCATCTCCTTATCTACGTTCGAACCGCAACCAAAAACCAGTACCGACGCCAAAACAACGAGCATTACAGTACTAAATAACTTCACCTTATGCATTAAGCTCCTCCTGCGGAATTTGTAATATTATACCCCAGATAATTACATTATTTTATATGCTAAGTCAAGCGATTTCTTATCTGAAAGGTATTATTTTATCGATAAAAAAGCGCCTTTCGGGTATTTTGCCGGGTTAAAGATTTTAGTATCAAATTCAGGCACTTATATGTTATTATTAAAAGAGGTTCGGAAGACCGGGTGCCTCAAATGATGAAGAAGCTATTTCCCGTCTCACTATATATAATTTCACTAACATCCTTACTCGTCGTATGCACTGGCATTGCCCGAGCCGATACTATTTTCGGCGATACTTCCCCGGTACTGATGAGCCCGGTTAACAGCTCCGTTCTAATCGACTCGGCAGAATACAGAAAAGCCGACATTGAATTTTATAAAGAGGCGGAGAGGAAATCACTAGCCGATTTTGAGGATTTTCTTCGCGATACCCGAAACGTCTACTTCACACTCTGGCTTGTCCGCATTGTACAGGTAAATATAATGGATATAAGCAACAAGGAGAAGCAGGTGCTGATCAACCCCTTCAGGTGGTGGAAAAACATTTTCGGTTTCCAGAATAAAAACAGGAAGAGGGGTGATTTAGAAGTGCAGGATGGAGACAGCTTTAAAACCAACTGGATCGCACACCCGGCATTCGGAGCTTATTCGTATCTGTATTACAGAGCCAAAGGATATAACTTTTATACCTCCGCGCTCGGCTCTGTAGTTCAAAGCACACTCTTTGAATATACTATAGAGGGGGTAATTCAATCCCCATCGATACAAGACCTGATCGTCACACCGGGTATAGGCATACCCGCCGGAGTTGTACTCGAGGAGACTTCTGAGTGGCTCGAGAGTCAGGACAGCGGATTTTTAAAAGCTGCAAGTTACATTGTAAATCCGGTAAAAAATAATAGTGCCCGACCGGGACAAAGTTAATCTCGGCCCACTAGTTGCCGGCCAGGTGGTAATCGCTTTTGATTGGTAAATACGGTGAACACTTATGAGAATAACCAAGGCTGAATTCGATGAGTAGGGAAGAGGGGGCTTCTGTAGCAGGCGCTTTTTGGACACTTTCCCCCGTCGTCGTAATAGCAAGCTCGATGGAGGATAAAGTAAACGCTCAGATTGCGGTTACAGCCGTCACTTCTTCTATCGTTCATACTATCCCGAGGCTTCTGGTGGGCATCTGGAAAGGTAATTACACACACGAGTTTATAACTTACAGTAAAGCATTCACCATACACCTTCTAAGGAAAGATCAGATCGGTCTTGTGAAGAACTTCGGTTTCTATACGGGCCGGGAGAGAGATAAGTTTGAAAATATCCCCTATACGTTAGGTGTTACGGGCAGCCCCGTGCTCGATGACGCCCATTCCTACGCCGAGTGCAAAATTATAAACGCCATGGATGGAGGCGACATGACCGCTTTTTTAGTAAGCGTCGTCGACGGCGGTCTAATAAGCGGAGGCGCCTGGATGACACTAAACGATTTTTATTCAAACGCACCCCCCGAGTGGGTAGCCGAGTACGGCGAGAAGCTATCCCGTTCAGTCGGTTACTCCTTAGATATAATCCATAAGATCGACTACACGCCCTGGAAGCCCTAGCTGTGTAAATATTTCATAACTTCCGCTAGGTACTCTACTTAGCCCTTTAGATGCAGAATAAAATTCGGCGTCCAGATAAATTATAAACAAGACGGCTATAATATTGTAAGGGTGATACGGACTTAATTCGGCGTCTGAAATTATTTACTGCTCTCAGGCTTTTGGAAACAATTTGTTCTGTAACATCGGCAAAACAGTTAGACGAAAAATGATAATAACAATATCAATATAAATAAAACAACAAAAGCCCATCTGGACCAATAGTCCAGTTCTTTAGCAGGCCCCTCTTTCTTTACACTCATAAGCCTGGCTACTATAGACGTTTCGACAAGCACCGCAAACACTAAAAACATCGATCCGAACAGGAAATAATCCATATGCGTCAGATAGGAAATCTTGGGCAATAGACCCCCCAGTAGAAAACGATACGCTATAAGCGTAAGTATAGCCGTAATTGCAATGCTGAATTTTGGCCCCACATGCAAAGGGTCAATAAAAAGTACAATCAACGACATAAACACTATCATGACCAGCGGCACCAGTACCTTAATAATATAAAAATTCACAAGCCGGCTGGCTTCGAATTCGAAAACCACACCGTGTAAAACAGGCAATGTCGGTCCGATTTTTATAGGCTCGGCAAAGATGTCCCAGCTCAGCACTCTCCAATCGGTTACTGTTAGCACATCACCCATACCGGTCCTTTTTTCAGCAATGCTGAATTTTATATCCTCAGCGTTATTTCCAACTGATACAATCTTGATCTGAAGGGAATGATGATCCAATGGAAAATCTTTTAGGTTCATTGGATAGGACAGGGTTCCCCAAAAGCGCTGGCGGTAAATCACTGTCCCGTCGGGAGAAACCTCAACTTTATCGGGAAAGGTCTTAAATAGTTTTTGCTGATTTAATATTTGCAAGTTCGGGGTCCATACATCCTCTAAATCCATGATACGCACCGAACCGGTGTCTTTTGCCAGACGGGGGTCTTTCCACTGTGCGGATACTGCGAAATTGGCCACAAAAGATTGTTGTGCGCCGTCTATACCGTCAATATCTATGACAGCAACACCTAAATTCACCGGGATTTGTTGACCCTCTGGCCCGGGGCGAACTTCAGATAAATAATCCTCGGACGATTCTTCTTGGGCAGGAGCTGCGCCTGCTGCTAATATCATAAGAAAAAATAAGCAGCTCAAACTTAAAAATATCCTTGAATGACTCTTCCGAATTTTCATTTTTTAACTTTTTTGGGAACCCTAATTAACTTGACTTATCTATAAAACCATATGGAACTATGATCTCAAGATTCGGTTTGCTTGTCAATAGGCGCCCCCCGCCTAACACCATAAGGCACACTCCTTATAATAAGTGCTTCTGTAATTTAGAATTATTTAAGGGTCTAGATAACTTTAGCATGTTAGAATACATGTTAAGTTATGGCAAATAAAGGGAAAAACAGGTATTTGAAAGGGGTGCAACATCCCTATCATTGATAGATTACCTCCTGATATAATTTTCGAATCATTGCCTAACCTCCGCTATATAATATTATAATGATAGAGGAGATATAATATTTGTTATTCATTTCTTTTATTTATGAGGGCTGGATCCTCCGTTACAACAACGTTTGCAGAGTCGCACAAACCATGTAAGACTTTATCCCTTATAAATAGACAGGGGATTTAAGTAATACGGATATCCTGTAAAGTTGAAACTATAGGGCCTGAAACCCCGCACTCACAATATAAGGAAGCTATAAAACATGTACCCTACTCTATTCACAATTGGAGATATATCCGTTTCTTCATTCTCAGTCATGGTGCTTGTAGCCTATCTGGTCGCTTATGTAGTAAGTGAGGCGGAGTTTAAGAGAAAAGGCATGAATGGCAACCTTACGGATTTAATACTGATTGCGGCCGTTATAGGGGGACTCGGGGGAGCCAAGATTCTGTTTTTATTCCAGCAGGCAACGCTCTCGGATCTCCTGGCTAATCCCACAAGGTATCTCGCATCGGGCTTTACATTCTTCGGCGGTCTTATAGGGGCAATTATTTTAGCCTGGTTCGTCACTCAGATGAAGAGGGTCAGTTTTCTATCCGTTATGGATGCCGCAACACCACCCTTAGTACTCGGATACGCCGTAGGCAGGATCGGATGCTTTCTTGTAGGGGACGACTACGGAGTTCCGAGCAATCTTCCCTGGGCGATTTCTTTCCCGGACGGCGCTCCACCGACTATCCTGAAGGTCCACCCGACACAGCTTTACGACACATTAAGTATGTTTATTGTATTCGTGATATTATGGAATATAAGGAAAAGAGACCTCCCACTTGGATGGATGTCTTCTGTCGGATTCATAATATTCGGCGTACAGAGGTTCTTTATGGAGTTTCTGAGGAGCACGTCTCCGAGCTTTATCCCCGGGTTATCACAGGCCCAGATTATCTCCTTCTGCCTTGTAGTGCTTGGGGTTATAATGCTATATAAAATAAACCAGAATACTAATCAAGTAAGCGAGGCTAAAACCTCCTAGGGGTCGATATATATGCGCATAGTGATATTGGGGGCCGGGCAGGTCGGGTCCTTTCTGGCCAGAAACCTTTCATCCACACACGAGATTGTAATAGTAGAGAAAGACAAAGACACGGTCGAGAGGTTAAGGGAACACCTGGACGTACTCATTATAGAGGGGGACGGTGACAACCCACAGACTCTAAAACAGGCCGAGATAGAAAAGGCCGACATTATGCTAGCTGTATCAGGTGATGATAAAACCAATATTCTGGCCTCATCCTGGTCTGCCTCTGTGGGGGTGCCCAAAATCATAGTAAGGATCAGGGATAGGAATTACCTCGATTACCCAAAGATACTTGAAAGACCCAAGCTCTACATTGTCCATCCCGGAGCTATAATGGCAGAAAAAATTATAAGCCTAATAAGCTCGCCTTATGCGTGGAAGACCGAAACCCTGGCAATGGGCAAGATCAAGATGTTAAAGCTCAAGGTCGAAGAAAGCACCCCCATTGTCGGCAAAAAGCTTAAAGACCTGGGTCCCGCTAAAGCCTGGATATTTGTAGCGCTCTCGAAGAAGGGAGAAATAATGATACCCACCGGTGAGACCAGGCTCGATTCGGGAGATTATATCTTTGCGCTCGGCGTGCCCGATGTCTTGAGCAAGCTTAAAGAACTATTCAATGTCAAGGACACTCCTGTAAATTCCGTAGTTATTGTCGGATGCGGAAGATTGGGACTCGGGGTAGCGAAAGCACTATCCGAGAAAGGAATCAAGGTGAAGCTCATAGACAGCGACCCTGAAAGAGCGCTTGTCGCGGCTGAGCAAATGCATAACGTGCTTGTCTTCAAAGGAGACGCCACAGACACAGAGACGCTCAAGGAATCGGGCGTGGAATCGGCAGATTACTTTATTGCGCTCACAGGGGATGATGAAAACAATGTGCTGAGCGCGCTTCTGGCTAAGAACCTGGGTGCGAAGAGGACGACAGTTCTGTACACCAAGCCCGATTATATAGATGTGATTGAGGCAATCGGCGTTGACAGAGCGATAAGCGTGAGACTGTCTGTAGCCAACGAAATACTGAGCCTGCTTCACATTGGAGGAGTCGCGCAGGTTGCTCTGGTTGAGGAGGGCAGAGCTGAGGTGATCGAAGTCGATATCACGCAAAAGAGTAAAATCCTCGGCAAAGCGCTTAAAGATATAGATTTCCCGGAAGGCTCGATAGTCGGCATAGTGCTGAGACACAATGAAGTCCTTATTCCCAAAGGAGACTATGTGCCTGCGATTGACGACAAGGTTATTATCTTTACACTCCCCGAGGCCTTAAGAAAGGTCGAAAACATAGTAGGTCAGTAAAGCGAATAGTTCTTAATCCGCATACTGAAAAACAGCTGCCAAAACCTGCCGGTAATTATTACTCAAACCCGGATAAATGTTTCATCTTCCCACCGAATCAGGGCATCTATATATGTAAGTTTTTTACTTTTATTAAGTTATGGTAATATTCTCTGCGAGATAATACAGGAAGAATTTATATATCCGATTATCCGGTGTTTTAGCGTATCCCCGATAATATTCCAAACCGACAGGAGATAACCGGTTTCATATAAACTGATAAAACTTTCTTATTACCGACAGCAAGAATAGGAATTAAAACTTGATATTCTCAACCCCTATACTATGAAAGTAATATTCGACCCCGATCAGCCTATTGAAAACCCTACTTCCGCCACCATAGGAAACTTTGACGGAGTCCACGTGGGTCATAAGAAAATAATAGACTCCGTAAAGAAAGAGGCCCAGGAAAAAGGGCTCAGCTCTTGCGTTATAACTTTCCACCCACATCCGCAAAAAGTGCTGCAGAATATTGACGTACCGCTTTTAGTGCCGATCAGGGAGCGGCTTAAACTGCTGGAGAGACTAGGAGTCGACTATGTAGCGAGTTATACATTCACCCGGGAGCTTTCTCAAATTTCAGCTAAAGACTTCATAACCGACACGCTGGTCGGAAAACTCAACCTAAAGCACTTGATTGTGGGACCCGATTTTTCTTTCGGCAGAAAGCGCGAAGGGAACGCAGAGCTTCTGAGAGTAATGGGCGAGAAACTCGGTTTTGAAACCAGGGTGCTCGAGCCCGCCGTCATAGACGGCAAGATAGTGAGCTCAAGCGCTGTCAGGAATTTTGTCAGAGAAGGTGATGTAAGAGAGGCTTCACAATTCCTGGGCTACGACTTTTACATAGAGGGCCAGGTAATAGAAGGAGAGAGGAGAGGAAGACAGATCGGCTTCCCCACCTTAAATCTGGACACTGACTGGGATATACTTCCCAGAGTTGGGGTTTACGCAACCAGAGCTTACATAGATGAGGAGAAAAAAGAGAGTATAACGAACGTTGGCTACAGACCGACATTCGGGAGCGATGGGCTCTTAGTTGAAACTCATGTATTTGATTTTGACAGGGACGTTTACGGGAAAAGGGTGCGCGTTGAGTTCATAGAAAGAGTAAGGGATGAGCAGAAATTCGACGGGCCGGGCGCTTTAGTCGATCAGATTAAAAAAGACGTTTTGAAGGTAAAGGAAATACTGGCGGCGTCTTGATCTGTATACGGCAGAAGTAATACCACATAAAAGTTTTAGGGAGCGAAGAGTTGAGTGTAAAAGCAACTACCCAGATTTACGGCATATTCGGACACCCGGTAAAGCACAGCCTGTCCCCCAATATGCACAACAGCGCGTTTCAGACACTCGGGCTTGACTCGGTTTACGTGGCTTTCGACATTGAGCCCGAAAACATAGGCGACGCAACAAGCGCAATAAGGACTATGGGAATTAAAGGTATTAACATCACGATCCCCCATAAACAGACCATCATCCCGTATCTTGACGAGGTATCGCCCGACGCAAAGCTCACAGGCGCAGTCAACACGGTTAAAAACGACGGCGGCAAGCTCACGGGCTACAATACGGACGTAAGAGGGTTTCTGAGAGCGATTAGAGAGGACCTCGATTTCAGCCCGGAGGGAAAAACTCTTTTTTTAGTCGGCGCCGGAGGCGCCGCCCGGGCCGTTATGTCGGCGTGCTGTATGAACGGGATCTCTGTAATTTATTTAACAGACATACTCCGGGATAAAGCAATTATATTAGCTAAGGACTTTAAAGAGAATTTTCAGAATATTGAGATCGAGCCTCTTTCAATTAAGGATAAAGATATATTGGCCGGGAAGCTGGGCAGGGCGGATATATTGGTTAATGCCTCCCCCGCGGGAATGGACGGCGAGGGCAAGCCCGAT
>QIHJ01000258.1 GCA_003229065.1 Candidatus Dadabacteria bacterium | reverse complement strand
TCTTTAGTGACGATAACAGGCATTGACGCGGATATTATGCCGGTCATAGGCCCTACCGAATCGTGGTGATGCCCCGGGGAAAGGGTAATTTTCTCTGACTTCATCAGTTTTTCGGCTTGCCTGTCATCCTTTGCGAGCCCTTCGAATATTAAAGCCCCGCGGACCGCCCTTTTCATCGGGTCGCACATCCTTTTCCAGCTAATCGGAGGCCCTGCATGTAGTATCGTGTCGGGAGTCATTCCCGGGATGACGTCAAGCGCGCGGGCAACGTCCGTGAGTACAGGCTCCGAAGACAGTATTCTGCCCACGGCCTCTTTATTCGCATCATTAATGAGCTCGGCTATATATTTTTCATTCATAACGGATTCTGTAACCCACTGCCGCTCCACTTTATGTTAAGTAGGAGGAACAGCGAGCACCCATATTAGTTTTGCTTCCTTATTACCTATATTCTTCCATTTATGGTCCAGATGCGTCCTGTAGTTAATACTGTCTCCCGCACTCAGGACATATGTATCGTTGTTGACTTTGAACTCTATTTTTCCCTGAAGGCAATAAACAAGCTCCTCCCCCTGATGCTTCATAGGTCTCCTGCCGCTCGAAGCTCCCACTGCCACGGTCGCGTAGGCTGCTGTCATAATAAAATCACCGTATTGCTTTGCCGATATTCCCTTTAAATCGAGTCCTTTTTTGAACGTAAGAATTGGCTCGCGTTTCTTTGCGGGAACAAAAACAACATCTTGAGCCTTTCTATCTTCCTCGATAAAATGACTCACGTTCTTCCCAAGCGAGTCAGCGATCTTCATCATTGTCGTGATAGTCGGGGTTATGCCGTTTGCCTCTATCTTGTGGATTGCGGCTGCGGATATTCCGGACCTCTCTGAGAGGTCTTTTAGCGACAGACCCTTCTCCGTTCGAAGAGCTTTAATCTTCTCTCCGAGCTTAGAAACTATGTGATCAATTTGATTTATTTCTATATCCATTCTCCACCTGTTGTTAATTCGTTTCCCTGACACCAATTAAGCTATTCTTATGAAAATCCCAAAAAAGCTCCTTATCGCCTTTATTGTTGACGAAATAAACACTCTTCCCCTCTATGACCTTTCCTATGCTCTCACATGTAAGCCCGGCCCCCGCGAATTTCTCTCTCACGTGGGGAGTATTCTCGGGCATTACGGACAAGATGAACCCGAAACTCGGGAACGCGAGCATCCATTCCGCCAGAGGGACTTCATATGGGCGCGGGATGCTGTCGATATTAATCTCTGCACCGAGAGAGGAGCTCTCAAGGAGCATGAGCAGCGAGCCTATCAAACCAGCCATACTTACGTCTTTTCCCGTATCTGCCAGGCCTTGCTCCGCGGTCTCTGCCACGAGCTCCAGATCAGCCGCAACCTCAATGTCCGTCAGCATGCTCGAGGAGTCCCAGAAATTAAACCCTGAGACAAACTTCCCTTTTGAATTTGATATAAATACCAGGTCGTCCCCGCTTCTAGCGTTAAAGCTCGAAAGGAGTTTCTTCGCTTTACCCAAGATAAACACCGAAAGTGAGGAGGAGGGAAAGTCATACACAGACTCCGTTTGTGTTATATGACCTCCGACCACAGGCACACCATAGCGTGAAGCGTTATCCCTTATGCCGCGGAGAATTTCTTTTATGGATTCGTCATCTGTGCCAATAATTACGTCGACAATCGCCACGGGTCTTCCACCCATAGCGTAAATATCGTTTACGTTCGTCAGCACCGAGATACGCCCGGCCAAATAAGGGTTTGTTTTTAAGAGCGGGGGATATACCCCCTCTCCCGCAAGCAGCAAATACTCATTTCCAGACTTAATTGCTGCAGCGTCGTCTCCAAGATGCACCTGGTCGCCGTCTATTTCCGAGACCTGCGGAAAATATTCCCATATCTTACTAATAGCCTCTTTTTGAGCTAGCGTATCCGATGATTTTAGGTTCCTGATCAAATCCCGCATTTCGACCCTTATCGTTTATTCTGAATCTAAGTCAGCCTTCATTAACTGATGCAGGAGTCCCTGATATGTCTTGGGTTCCCCTACAGGCTCCCAGCCTAACCTTTTAAAAAACCTGACGTTTTGAGGTTGTACGTACGCGTGAAAATTTTTGCAATCTTGTGATTTCATGGTCTTTACGGCAAATCTTACAAGACCCGCCCCGACCCTGCCGTTACGGTAACCCTCCCTAGCACTCAACCGTCCGCCAAACCATGTATCGCCCTCTTTTCTATAACACCTGACTGCACCTACCATCGTTCCGTCCGACTCCTTAAGTGCAACAATATGTATTGCTTTATGAAACGGATCGGTGTCATATGTATCTACATCCGTCTCGTTAAATACGCTCTGCTCTTCAACAAATACTTCCTGTCGAATCCCAAAATAACCCTCTAGCTCTTTTTCGTTTTCGGCTATTTTAAATATAAATTTTTCCAACTGACCTTCACTGAAGCGCGTTTACTATACTTGACACTTTATCAACTTTAGTAAATCAAGTCAAGAGTTTATTCTCCACCAGAATATATTATTCGGGGCTACAAAAATTAGCGGTTGACTACGAACACAATATTTCCTAAAATATATAAAATATACACTTTAGGAAAACTAAATGCCTATCTATGAATACTACTGTTCAGACTGCACCCGAGATGTAGAGGTGTTTTTCCTAAGCTTCGCAGAAGCAAGTCAAGTAAAAACCCTTTGTCCCGAATGCGGGGGTAAGAAGCTAGAGCGTGTTATTTCAAACGTAGCTGTTGTCAAAGAGAAGACTGCTCCCAATGCTTCTGGATCCACAAAACAAAATACCAAGAAAGAAGATACGAAATCCTTAGCGGATACAATGAACAAAGCCGGCCGGGGATCTAAAAGTAATTACGGCGATGATTTTAAAGAAGTTGCAGGCCGCTTAGAGAAGGGCGAGTCTTCTACATCAATAGAAAAATCCATGCGCGCGCGCGTTGGGGAAAAAATGGAGACTCATTAAAAAAATCAAGTATAGGAGGAAGTCATATGGGTATGAACAATAGGAAAAAGGTATTTGATAACCACAGCCACATAGGCCCTGTTCCGGGGTTTGCCTACTACGGGCTACCCGAAGCGGTCAAGCCTACGACCGACTACGACAAGACCGAGGATTATATAAAGGGCATGGACGGGCACGGCGTGGACCGGGCGCTCATAATGGCCAATTACGGTTACCCGGACTCAGCCCAGCCTTTCACACTGAATCCCCTGGTCGGAGAAAGCGTACAGTCTACCGACCGTCTTATGGGACTGATTTGGGTCTCGGCGCTCCCAAAGGACATGGAACGCACCACAGAAGCCCTCAAGCTGATCGGAGAAAAGGGGCTCGTAGGGCTAAAGACGACATGTCTTCTCGGAGGCACATTTAACCCTGCGGAGTGGGACGAGGAGTCGACTCCACTATGGAAGATGATCCTTGATGCCGCAGAGGAAAACGATATGCCTCTACATATTCATACCAGCCCCGGAGGCGGCTCTGATATAGACAACGCCCTTGCGCTCATAAAAGAGCACGGCAAGAGGGTTAAAATTCATGTTGTGCATATGGGCGGCGGCGTGAGCGGTCACATAAAATTCGTACCCAGGTTTTTTGATCTCGTCGAAGAAGGCTACAAGGTCTATACGGATTCCTCCTGGGCAGTCGGGTTCGGGTCGTCCTGGCTTCTTAAGGAAATAGAGGAAAGAGGGATAGGGGGCGACAGGTTCCTATTCGGTTCTGACATTCCATGGAGCGACTTTGCATCTGAGTACTGGAAAATTGAAGGCGCCGACATCTCGGATCAGTTAAAGGATGATATCTTCTGGAATAACGCCGAGAAGCTTTACGGAAAGAACTGGTAAGAATTTCCGGAATATAGATATCCAAATCTTTGAGAAGCCATAAGCCCGGCTCATGGCTTTTTCCAGGGAGACTCTATTTAATTTAGATTTACCGAATCTCCATATTATCAGTAATTTATGGCGGTTATTAATATTAATGTATGTAACCGGCAGCCGAAAATAATTTATAGTCAAAATCCGGAATTGTTAGATATACTATAAGTACATAGAAAACTCTGGGTCCGGGGGGAAGAGACACTCCATACCTCTTTTGAATCTACTCCTCCTTTAATGAGTACTTAAGGAGTAAAGATTTTGATCCCCCCGGGCTCATTAACCACCCATTATACTACAATCCCCTACAGAATTGCAAGAGTGCTTTTCAGCATGATAAATGGACGCACTTCTTCTATGCTCTTGGAGTTGAAATATCTGCATAGTATGAGTGTGAAACCCTAGCTTGTCTCGTCGGGTTTGACTATTGTAAGTATGTAACTGTCGAGATTGATGTATTTTTTCGCGGCTTCGAGCACGTCCTCTTTGGTTACGGAGTAGATGTTATCCGGGTATTTCTGATACTCTTCCCACCCGATTCCATAGAGCTCATCGAAAGTAATCTTTGCAGCCTGGGCAGAGTTTTGCTGCAGCCCGATCTCGAAGTTCCCCACGAGATAATTCTGAGCGCGGGAAAGCTCGGCGTCCGCAACACCGTCTTTGAGAAGCCGCTCGAGCTCAGATTTTATAGCGGAGATCGCCTCTTCCTCTTTAGGGGGCGCGGTGCCGATGTACACGCCGAAGAACCCGGGTTCAAGCCCGGGGGTGTAGAAAGAAGTCACGGTATACGCAAGGCTCTTTTTGTCCCTTAGCTCTAAGAACAGCCTCCCGCCCTGCCCCGAAAGGATCGTGTTCAGCACTTCAAACGCATAGTGGTCTTTGTCCTTTAGCGTCGGGGCCTGAAAACCCATTATGATATGCATCTGGGCCTTATCGGGCTTGGTTTCGACCTTTGTTTTAATTTCACTCGGCGCAGGCTCGGCAGCTATTACGGGCACGGGGCTATTGCCCTTTTCCAGTCCGCCGAACTTTTCCTTAACTAGAGACAGCACCTCTTCTTCGTTTACATCGCCCACGACCGTAATTACCATATTTTCAGGCCTTGCGTATTTCTCGTAGAACGACGCCAGGTCCGCACCGTTAAGATCACTCACCGTTTCTTCCGTGCCGAGTGAATTGTATTTATATGGGTGCTCAGTGTAGAGCGTCTCTAAAAAGAGGTTTACAGTGGTCTTAAGAAGGTTATCGCCCTGGCGGTTAATCTCTGCCAATATCTCCCTTCTGGCGCGCTCAATTTCCTGAGAGTCAAAAGACGGGTGCAGGAGCACGTCAGAGAAGATATCGAACGCCTCGGTGAAATTCTGGCTAAGGGATTCAACAGTCACACCAAAGCTGTTACGCCCGGAAAACCCCGAGACATCACCAGCTATGGACTCTATCTGCTCGGCTATGTCCTGCGCGCTCCTTGTCTCTGTCCCCCGTGTAAGCATGCGTGAGACAAAATTCGAGACGCCGTTTGTAGATTCGTCTTCGTATCTTATGCCACCAAGGAATGCGGCGCGCGCAGCGAACAGCGGTATAGAGCTGTTCTCTTTTATGAGCACCTGTATGCCGTTTTCAAGAACATATTTCTTTACACCGGGTGAAGACGCGTTGTCCTGAGACGCCCTTTTCGCAGGCTCCGGAGCTGTGGACTCGTTTTGCACCTCTATCACTTGCTCAACAAGCTCCTCTCCCGAGCTCTCAGACTTTGCCGCGGCCTCTTTCTCCGCGTCCGAAGATGCTCGAGACGCAATCTCCTTAATCTCTGCGTCCGTAATAGTCACCTGCCCGGTCGGCAGCAAGTACCCGGCTGTCAGATTTTCGTTATTTATATATTTCCGTGCCGCATCCATAATATCTTTGGCACTCACATTGCGGACACCCTCTAGGTACTCGTTCTCAAACCTGTAATCCCCGGTTTCAACCTCGTAGAAACCGAGTTTCTGAGCCTGTCCCTGCATAGTTTCTTTGGTATATACGGCGTCGCTTTCTATATTCACCTTAACCCTTTCAAGCTCCTCTGAGCTTACGGACTCGTACTTGAGTCTGTTTAGCTCAGCCATTACCTCCTGAAGCGTCTCTTTGGATTTTGCCGGGTCAATCGTCCCGCCCACGGCTAATATCCCCTCGTGTTTAGGGGTAAACGAATAGGCGTAAATGTTGTTCACAACCCCTTTTTCTTCCTTTATATTCCTGTAGAGTCTCGAACTCTCGCCGCCTCCCAGTATGCTTGAGAGCACGTCCATCACGGGTGTTTCCTCGTGTCTTGCATTTGGGATATGATAGGCAAAAGAGAAGTACCCTTCCTGTAGGGGTTTATCCAGCACAAACGTCCTCATCTCTTCCTGTGCCGGCTCGTCTTCAATCACACATTCGGCAACATCTTTTTTCTGAAGCTTGCCGAACGTCTCCTCAATCTTCTCCTCCACATTGGCCGAGTCAAAGTCCCCGACTACAACCAGCACCATGTTTTCAGGGGAATACCATTTTTTATAAAATTCCAGTATGCCTTCTCGGGTGAAGCTCCTGACGCTCTCTATGCTTCCGATTATCGGTCTTCCGTACGGGTGCTCGGTAAAAGCAGTGCTGAACATCTTCTCGCTCAAATTCCTTCCGGGTGAGTCCTGCCCCCGTCTTATCTCCTCGACTACCACTTCAAGCTCTTTCTCAAGCTCCCCGGGGTCAAAAGTGGAGTTCTGCATCGCGTCCGACAGCACGTCAAGAGCCGTGTCCAGGAACCTGCTCGCTATTACCACATAGTAAACCGTTTCATCAAACGACGTGAACGCGTTAATATCCCCCCCGCTCGACTCAATCACACGGGCAATCTCACCCACGTCCCGCTTCTCGGTGCCCTTAAAAAGCATATGCTCATGCACGTGCGCAAGCCCGTACTCGCCCTCCACTTCGCAAGCGCTCCCCGTCTCAACCCACACATTCACAGAGACCACGGGGGATGCATGATTTTGCTCAAGAATCACCGTAAGCCCGTTTTCGAGCTCATATTTGATAACACCGCCCGCGCCCAAAGCCCCTTTGCCATTCGTTTGATTATTAACTTCTTTGTTTTCAGATTCCATTTTTTTCTCCTCTTGAGTATTCTCCCCCTGACTGCACGATACAGCCCAAAAACTTACTGCGATTACTGTAAGAATAAAGACAGTGAAAGCGCCGGAGACGCCTTTAGAACCTACAGATTTACCTAACAATTTGGATAATAAGTCTCTAATATTCATAAGCTTCCTTTGTTCAGTATTCGGAATCGGGCCTAAGTCCGTTATCATTTAGAAAGATAATGAGAATTGGCCCGCATTCAAGACTATTTATAAGAAACGCATAAATCAAATGTTGATCCGCTTTCCACATTCAGAAATTTCTGGAAACGAATATACCCCAAGTTAAGAATACCAGTTGATAATATTTGTTTGAAATAAACTTTGTGTTTCAACCGCCTTCTTCGCTACGGGCTTCATCGTGCGCTTTTGACCACTGTCTGAGCTGTTTAAACACATATACTCCAATTCCGAGCGCAGCATAAAGATATGCGACTGAGATAAAAACTATCTCGGGGTTTGTAATTACAGCAGCAAACACTATAGCCGCAACTACTAGCGCGTTAAATGGACCAGCCGTATTAAAAGCAGGGCGCTTCCAGTACGGGATGTTGCTCACCATAAGGAGCCCGATAAAAGGAGCTGCCGCAAGATAATACCACATCACTCTTTGGTCAGGCGCAATCTCAAAAGCGCTGAGGAGCATTACAGGCGACACCATAAGCCCTGCGGCCCAGGGGCTTGGAAGCCCTGTAAATTTAAATCTTTCCACATTTCCCGCCTGCACATTAAAGCGGGCAAGCCTGAGCGCTGTGCACACGATATAGAAGAGAAGCGCCATTAGCCCGGGCTTACCCGAGTCCATGAGCACCCATACGTATATCAGTATCCCAGGCGCTACGCCGAAAGAAACCAGGTCTGAAAGCGAGTCGTATGAGAGTCCGAATTTGCTCTCGTGCTTAATAAACCTGGCGAGCTTGCCGTCCAGAACATCGAAGAACGCGGCTATCACCAGAAAACCCGAAGCCCACCAGAGCCTCGAATAGAGCCACTCCGATGTGGCCGTACCCGCGGCGCTCGAGTAAAGCACCTCTATCGAGGTCATTATCGACAGCAATCCGAAAAATAGGTTCCCGGTGGTAAAAACATTCGGAATTACCGGCATAACTTTGTTTCGTTTGGATCTATTCTTTCTCATCTCACTCTGTGTTAAAGCCATGCTATTACAGTCTCGCCGGCTAGCACTTTGTCCCCCGCCCTGACCTCCACAACACAACCCTCCGGCATGTATAGATCCACCCTCGAGCCAAACTTAATAATACCGTACCTATCTCCTTTTTTAAATTCCATTCCAAGCTCAGCGTAAGACACTATGCGGCGCGCCAAAAAACCGGTCATCTGGTAAACCACGAACTCCTGACCCCCCGGCGTCTCGATCAAGGTAGAGCGTCTCTCGTTCTCATCAGAGGCCTTCTTCATTGAATCCGGGTAGAGCCAAGCCGGCATATTAGCGATGTTAAAGCTCCCGGGCGTGTATTTCGCTCCCGTCACTTTGCCTTCGACAGGCATTCTGTTTATATGGCAGTCATAGAGAGCAAGCGAAATGCTGACCCTCTTTACCGGGGCATTTAGAAAATCCCTCTCATATGCTTCATCAACTGTAATTATGGTACCGTCTGCAGGGGAAACAACGGAATCAGCGTCAGATTGAATATCACGCTCCGGGTCACGGAAGAAAAAGACGCATAGTACCGCAAGCACGGCGAAGATGATTGAGAGCAGCGTGAAATTGAGTATCGCCGCCGCCCATGCGATAAGCGCCAACAAACCAATATAAGTAAATCCTTCGGACGCTATGGGAGCTCGTGTGTTTCTCATCAGTTTTTTTTCTTGTCTACGAGCTTCTTCTTAAAGAGCGTGCTCATCATGCCCCTTAGCTCTCCGCCAATTTCCTCAATCGGATGATCCTCGCCTTTTTTAAGAAGTGCATTGTAATTCGGGCGCCCTGCCTCATTTTCCTGAATCCACTCACGCGCAAACTCACCGTTCTGGATAGCAGCAAGGGTTTTCTTCATTTCCTCTTTTGTCCTCTCGTCAACAATCCTGGGACCCCTGGTGATGTCCCCGTACTTTGCAGTATCGCTTATGGAATAGCGCATGTTCGATATACCGCCCTCGTAGATAAGATCGACGATGAGCTTCACCTCATGGCAGCATTCAAAGTAAGCCATCTCTGGCGGGTAACCGGCCTCTACCAGTGTCTCAAAGCCCGCCTGTATGAGCGACGTAAGACCGCCGCAAAGGACTGCCTGCTCACCGAACAGGTCAGTCTCTGTCTCGTCTTTGAAAGTGGTCTCTATGATTCCGGCGCGCCCTCCGCCGATAGCTCCGGCGTAGGCAAGCCCGATCTCCTGAGCCTCACCTGTTGCGTCCTGGTGCACGGCAACGAGCATCGGCACCCCTCCGCCCTCTTCAAACTGTCCCCTCACCGTGTGGCCGGGGGCCTTGGGGGCCACCATGAAAACGTCCACGTTGGGAGGTGGCACAATCTGATCGTAGTGTATGTTAAAGCCGTGACTGAATGCTATTGCGTTTCCGGCTTCGAGATTGTCCGCAATGCTGTCTGAATAAATCTTGGCCTGGCTGGTATCCGGGGCGAGAATCATAATAGTGTCCGCCCATTTCGCAGCGTCATCTACACTCATTACGTTAAACCCGGCCTCTTTGGCCTTTTCCCAGCTTCCGCTGCCTTCCCTTAGCCCGACAACAACGTCCATGCCGCTGTCCCTTAAGTTCTGAGCATGCGCGTGTCCCTGGCTTCCGTATCCTATTATCGCAATTTTGCGGCTCTTAAGCTTCTCTTGATTTATATCCTTGTCGTAGTAGACCTTCATTTCTTATCTCCTTTTTTCTTAGAGGGTTTAGCCTCCCTCTCCATAGCCACAGTACCGGTGCGGGCGATCTCTTTTATGCCCAAAGGAAGGAGGAGCCCGATAAAAGCATTCACCTTTTCCTTGTCTCCCGTAAGCTCGAGTGTGTATGTTTTTTGTCCCACGTCCAGCACCTTGGCCCTGAATATATCTGCCATTCTCAATATCTCGGCCCTGGTCTTGTCCTTTGCTTCCACCCTGATCAGCACCATCTCTCTTTCGACCCTGGGTTCATCGGTCAGGTCCGTGACATTAATCACGTTCACCATGTTGTTGAATCTCTTTATTATTTGCGAGATTATGAAATCGTCCCCTTCGGTCACGAGTGTGATCCTGGAGGTCTCGGGGTCCATTGTTTCAGCCACGTTCAGGCTCTCGATGTTAAAGCCCCTCGCGCTGAAAAGACCTGCGACTCTTGAAAGAACGCCCGATTCATTATCTACAAATAGTGATATTGTATGCCTCACTTATTTATACCTCCGCGATTTTATCTTCTTGAGCTATTTCTTCTTTGTGAGTATAAATAGGAATACTTTTCGAAACCCGATTATTATACTTAATCATATGAATTAAGCTATATCGGAGGCGCCCAATATCATTTCGTTCATAGCGCCCCCGGGAGCGATCATCGGGTACACGAGCTCTTCGCAGTCAACCATGATCTCCATGAGCACTACTCCTTCGGTCGAGAGCCCCTCGCGCAGAGAGGACTCAACGTCCTCCGGCCTCTCCACTTTAAGCCCCTTTGCGCCGAACGACTCGGCCAGCTTAACGAAATCAGGCAGCACTTTAAAATATGACGCAGAATAGTTGCCGTCAAAAAACATCGTCTGCCACTGTCTTACCATGCCGTGATGGCGGTTGTTCATGAGAATTATCTTCAGGTCCATCTGGTTTTCAACCGCTGTGGCAAGCTCCTGCATGTTCATCTGGAAGCTTCCGTCGCCGCAAACACAAATCACCTGTTTATCGGGACGGGCAAACTTGGCCCCTATTGCAGCCGGGAACCCGAATCCCATTGTACCCAAGCCCCCCGAGGTTATATGAGTCCTCGGATATTTAAATTTGTAGAACTGAGCGACCCACATCTGATGCTGTCCGACGTCTGATACGATTATTGCTTCGCCCTTTGTAATATTGCTGAGCGTATCTACAACATAAGTGGTCAGGATCTTGTCCCCGTTCTGCTCATAGCCTATAGGATGCTCACGCTCCCACTTATTAATCTGCCCGAGCCATTTCTTTCTGTTCTTCTTTATCTCAGATGGCAGAAGCTCGAGCATCTGCTTTAACACTGTTTTCGCATCGCCTAATATCGGGCAGTGTACAACTATGTTTTTATCAATTGTTGAGGGGTCAATGTCTATGTGGATGATCTTTGCGTATGGAGCAAACTTCTCGAAGTTCCCACCGGTTGCCCTGTCGTCAAAACGGGCGCCTATGGAAATTACGAGGTCAGACTCGTGTACCGCCATATTAGCGGCATAGGAGCCGTGCATGCCCAGCATGCTGATAAAGAGCGGATCGTCCGCAGGATAAGAGCCAAGACCCATTAGCGTTGAAGTAACCGGAATCTCGAGACGGTGCGCAAAAGTTTTAAGCTCCTCTGAAGCCTCTGACCAAATAAGCCCGCCGCCGCCGAATATAAGAGGGCGCTTCGCTTTGAGAATCATACCCACAGCTTTTTTAATCTGCGCAATATTACCCTTCATTACCGGCTTATAGCCCCTGAGACTAACTTTCTCTGGGATTACAAGCTCGTCCTCACCGAGAATAACGTCCTTAGGCATATCGACGAGTACAGGGCTCGGCCTTCCGGTGCTTGCGATGTAAAAAGCCTCTTTCATTGCCAAAGGAAGGTCTCTGGTCCTTCTTACAAGATAGTTATGCTTCGTACAGGGTCTCGTGATCCCTATGTGGTCGGCTTCCTGAAAAGCGTCGCTTCCCAGATACGGCAACGGGACCTGGCCCGTAAATACGACAACGGGGGATGAGTCCATTTGGGCTGTAGCGATCCCGGTGACTGTATTTGTAGCAGCCGGGCCCGATGTGCAGAGCACCACGCCCGGTTTCCCCGAAGCCCTCGCATAGCCGTCAGCCATATGGGTCGCCCCCTGCTCGTGTCTGGCAAGAACGTGCTTTATCCTGTCTTCGTACTTCGTCATGACGTCGTACACTTTGAGCACGTAGCCGCCCGGAATCCCGAACACCACGTCTATACCTTGGTGTATCAAAGTCTCAAAAAACATATCGGCGCCAATCATTCTTGCCATATTTAAAAACCCCCGCAAATAATAATTCTCATTTCTATATTAGTGTACATGATTTGCTTCTATACCCGTACCCCAGCTTATTAAACCAGCATTTTGGCTTATTAATATCACATATATAGGCTTATTTAACTTCCCTTATTCTGGCTTCCATTCTGTCCTTCAGGGAAAGTTTTATTTTCTTAAGTCTCTTTATTTCAACCTCATCGTCCTCTGAAAGAGAATCCTTTTCCTCTAGGGCCCTCACGACATCATCAAGCTCTCTGTGCTCGGAATAAACCTTCTTAAAATCCTCGTCATCCTCTAAAAGCTTTTCTATTATCTCTTCTTCACTCATTTTTACCTCTCACTTTTGTTAATTCTTGTATGTGCATTTATTTTTATTCAAAATTCTCTTGCTCTAATCTTTCTTACTGCCCTCTTTTGCTAATTCGGCCTCGGACTTCCTCATGTAATGAGGCGCAAGCGTGTACAGGTCGTCTCCTTGACCGTCTTTTAATATGCGGTAACCCATAGGGGACAAAACCCCCGCTCTTGGGTAATTTAATGCCTCTGGGCAGAAAGCTGCGAACCCTTCCCCACCCTTGATATTTTCCAGAAAATCCGAGTAAAGTAAAGCACCTTCGCCGATAAAAACAGTTTTATCTTTAATTGCCCCGGCCAAATTCTCACCAGATAATACCATATCCTCAGAAATCCTCACTGCCCTGCCCTCTTGTGACTCAAAAAAAGCCGCAAACACCTCCCCTCTCCTTGCATCAATCACAGGGCAAATCTTAAAAGGTGTAAACGGGAGGTTATTGGCCATGAGCTCCAGAGTCGAAATCCCGGCGATAGGAATACCCAGCGCATACGAGAGTCCTTTTGCCGCAGCCAAGCCTATCCTGAGCGAGGTGAAAGAGCCCGGCCCGAGCGATACGGCAATTCCCCCAAGCTCCTCTTTCTGAACTGAAAGCTCCTTAAGCAGCCAATCGATCGAGGGCAAAAGCTTTTCCGAGTGAGAGGGGCCGGTATTAAAATAATACTCTCCAAGAATCTTCTCACCTTGAGAGACCGCAACGCTCCCCGCATACATAGATGTCTCTATTCCAAGTATTTTCATCTTCAAGCTAGGAATTGTACACATCTAAAATATATCTATCAATTTGGTATGAGGGATTAAATTTTAAAAGGTAAATTATTTTGGTCCCGGTATCGCTCGGGGGAATCCCGATCAGTATCCTAAAAGTTTTAATCTTAATGGGACTTATTTATGTCCCGTAGTTCTCTTCGCGTATGAGTGAAGACGAACCGGATGTGACGCCCTCGATCCTGAGCGCAAGGTCGTTCTTGTTCGTGGCCTGCCGCATGGCTTCGTCGTAGGTAATGATCTTGTCTTTAAAGAGCTTATAGAGACACTGATCAAAGGTTTGCATACCGTAATGGAGATTCCCTTCCTCAATAGCCTGCCGGATCTCCCAAGTCCTCTCGGGCTCCGATACGAGGTCTTTTACCCTTTCGGTCACAATGAGCACCTCTGCGGCAGGCACCCTTGCTTTACCGTCAGCCGTGGGCACAAGCCTCTGCGAAATAACGGCCTTCAGTACCTGCGCAAGCTGATAACGCACCTGGTTGTGCTGGTGGGGAGGGAATATCGTCAGCATACGGTTTATCGATTCCATCGCGTCGAGTGTATGGAGTGTTGTCAGCACCAGGTGCCCTGTCTCGGCAGCCGAGAGGCATATCTCCAT